>JAHQVK010000175.1 GCA_019634385.1 Myxococcales bacterium
AGGCGAGCGTACCTGGCGGTACGCGACCGAGGAGAGACTTTTTGTGGTCAGGATGTTTCACGGAAAGACCGGCTGATAGATGCCTGCAGGGCTAAATCAACAGGCTGCTAGGTAGTCTTCGAAAAGGGGTGTAAGTTGCGGGATAGTCCGATCAATCTTAGACCGTTAATCGACCACGTTTGATGTTAATGACACTCTCCTAGCTGCTTCACGCCGCTCTAAAAATTCTTATCTTTCTCAAGAAGTGAGCTTCCGTAGTATGCATATCGTACCGGAATTGAATACAGCAGAAATCACTTGGTTGAACCCAAGTTCCTGCTTCTACGCGGGGTAATACCCCGCTGAGCGCCCACTTGTTGATTCTAACAGAATCAATTCGAGTGGTCTTTGCTGTAGTTTTACGCGAACAAGCTGAACCCAAAATAAGCTTTTGTCCAGGCGGTGACAGAAAGCGCGGAGGCGCAATAGGAACTGCTCTCGAGGAGGTGTGGCTAAATTCTTACAGAGACATGCCCTAGTTTTTGCAGTACTTGGAGGTCCTGTGACTTAGATTTTCTTATTCAGGGCTTCTCAGTTAGCTTCAGATGTCCAGCGGACTGAGAAGCCGTTTCCGATAGTTAGTTGACGAGTTTAGGGCGTGTCTTCAAACTCCGGCTGCGGAGATGACGCCGTATCCCGTGTTTGTGAGGGTTCGGCCCCGGAGGGAGGGTACTGGATGTACCGGACCGAGTGTCCCGAAAGGGTGGCGAAGCCACCGAGCCCTCACGCATGTCGGAAACAAGTCAGAACGCGGTCCGGAGGTTGAAAACACGCCCTAGTAAGACCTGACTGGCAAGAAAGGTATGGCAGGGGGAGGGCTGACTGTCGACGGGGGTGGTTGTTCGATCCGGATAATTCTGTCCTAAGACTGGTGTGAAGTATAGTAAGTATGGCAAATTGGAAAGTGATGGTTATGTATGGTGCGCTGACCAAGAGCCTGAGACCCAATGAGTCCACCACCGAGCGAGTGCTAGATACGCAACCTGATCCCTCTAGTAGCGAAATCGATGATGCTGAAAGTCAGTCTTCAGAAAATCAGAGACACTCTACTGATAAACATAAATTGCTACAGACGAAGGATTCGCCGCCGATACTCGGGTGGCCTCCCAAGGCTCCTCTCCCATCGGACCACTATCGTCGAAGTCTAGGGTCAAACTGGGTAGAAGTGAGCCAAGGAGCGCCAAATGGCCAACATACCTCTGATGGATCAGAAGGTTCGGGGTTTGAAGATACAACGGCGCCGTCTATGGTGGGGTATCTTGGCCTGAGCCGAAGCAAACCACGTATCGTTGTTGGCAAGCAAGCAGAGGAGATGCACAGAGAGTCGTTATCTCCCCCGGAGAGGAAGACATTGGATATTGTTCCCTTTGATGTTCTGATTGGGGCAATCGTTGCTCTCGTAGTAGTGATGATGCAATGTGGCACTACTGCGATTAGCCAGTGGTGGTCCGATCGGCCGGTGCTGATAACATCTGACGGAGACGGGCGAACAGATTTTCAGCGGGCAAGATGGCTATTCGGTCAACTAAGCTTGATTTCTGATACCCATAAAACATCAGGCAAAGAATGGGTTTTTTTGGAATTGTTTTCCGAGCTTTATGACTTGAGGAAGTCTACATTAGATTCTAAGATTGTAT
This sequence comes from Myxococcales bacterium, assembly GCA_019634385.1. Classification (GTDB taxonomy): domain Bacteria; phylum Myxococcota; class Kuafuiibacteriia; order Kuafuiibacteriales; family Kuafuiibacteriaceae; genus JAHQVK01. The sequence goes on from JAHQVK010000175.1 coordinate 1,677, forward strand.
CTGTATATGACGAAGCAAAGGAATTACCTAAGTTGTTGGAAGTAAAAAAATTCTTAAAGAAAAATTTCTGGCCTGTATATGGTGAGGCTTTAGTAGAGATCATATCAGGAGACTTTGCGAGCACATCTACTAACTCAGTTAGTGATGAGTCACGAGTAGGATTTCAGTAAAACAGCCGTTTGGAGTCATTTGCATGATTGAAGTGGCAGGTTTAATTCGTTCTCAGGCATGTTTTTGGTGGTCTTTGGTGCTTTTGGGGTTGGTCGGAAATTATGCATGTGCAAGTTCGTATGCCCCGGCTGTAACAATGAAGAAAAGACGATGTAAAATCTGTGGAAAGATTGTTGATAGTAGAGGTAGTCCGGTTAGAGATGTAACGGTAGTTCTTTTTAGCGGCTCATCCCCAGACGACGATGAGATTGTATCTGCTACAACTAATAAAGCCGGAGTCTATGAGTTTTATGATGACTACTCTGGAATGCCTATTTCAAGTGGAAAATATCTTATAAAGGTAGGAGGGGGGAAGCTTGGTGAGCAAAGGATTAGTATCAGTTTTGATGGGATATATTTGGCTTTGAAAAAACCTATCCGACTATATCGACCTAATGAGAATGTTGGCCGTTCAATGAACGAGCCACCCGAGGAGAGTGTAGATAAAGAGTCCACAAGGCCTAACACAGTACCTGTGTATGGAGACTAGGGCGTGCCTCTAAGTCCGGCTGGGAGATGACGCTGTATCCCGTGTTTGTGAGGATTCGGCCCGGAGGGAGGGTACTGATGTACCGGACTGAGTGGCCCAAAAGGAAGGCGAAGCCATCGGCGCCTCACACATGGGGGAAACAAGTCAGAACGCGGTCCGGAGGCTAAAGGCGCGCCCTAGGGTATGTAGTCAGATTCGGACTAAGTCTATGGTTGGTTTTTAGTACCGAGTGCCTGGTGGCACACTATTACCTACCAAATAGGAGGGGTGCCTAAGGTCACCAGATTGTCGCCGAATGAGAAACGAGCAACGCCCACGTCTGAAGTTAGGATCCGCCAGAACTAGTATCACCAAGATTCTAGCTCATGATACAGATGGTAACTACGCAGGACCAACAAGCACTTATTGTGTTCGAGCACTTATTGTGTGCCGCTCAGGTGTGTACTTGAGGTGTGTTTTAAGGGGTGATTATAAGTGACTGGCAGGCGGGTTTGTAGGCTCATTATTCTAAGTATGCTCATGTTGAATAATCTCGGATGTCGTGAAGTTCGCGAACAAGATATTCGAGTAGTGGTAATTGGGCTGCAAAATCCCATAGATATACAAGTTTTTCTGAGTGGACAAAACGCGGGTAATGTAAGCCAACAAGGCACTTTGCATGCGACCTTACTGGCCGGGGATGGAGATGTTATTGAGGTTGGTGTCCGAGCCCCCCCCTCGCTCGCCGTTAAGACACCGCGTCCTCAACGTGTACGCTTCACCGCTGATAATCATCGACAGTCACTGCTGACCTTTGAGCTATTTATAGAGCAACCAACACGTACTTACGAGTACAGCATTATTCCACGAAATCATCTGGGTGGACACCTGCGGGTAAACGGGAAAATGGTAGGAGAATGGCAGGGGGTTGATGTTGTGAAGGGGCTCTTTAGTGCAGGAATTGGAGCGGATGTTGAGTTTCAAATATGTGAAAATGGTGGAGCTCCACGTTTGCCGTGCGACTATCTTCTTAGAAGTTATGTGGCCCCGCTCACGTGGGATTTGCAGAAAGGCCTTGATAGTTGTCCAGCCCGCGGTGAAGGCAAGTCGGATGAAAAAACAGTGCGGATAGTAGCTGGCGAAGTACATGATTTAGGCTCATTAGATTTGGAGAATATGTCGGAGAACTATGATTGGGAGCAGTTAGAAGCTCGTCCGACCGGTAATCGATTAGTTGTGCATGGGGAGCTAAGCTCCTTGACTCGGTCGAGTCCCTTGCCCATACGTAAGTTGAAATCTCGAAATCTAATGATTCCGATTGAATCGCGTAGGAATTTTAGTTCTTTGGATGAAAAACATACCAAAGCTCAGCATGTGTCCGTGGAGCAGCCTCGCACTCGCCAAAGATTCAGCATAGACAGAGGGGACCTAGATGCTTCAGGACAACGAGTCACGGAAGGGCGTAGTAAGGTCGAAGGGGAGTTAAGAAAAAGAGTTCTGAAAAAGTCTCCAAGAAAAATTAGTTCAACGATAAGTACCAGTGCTAGCACCGCCGCCGCTTTGCCGTTGATGGATTGGGAGCAGCAAGTTGTTGCAAAGGAAGGCGGCTACCAGCAAAAAATGGAGCTGAAATCAGCTGGTGATGCGGCTCGTGAAGGTCTTAGGCCTTGGGAATCTTCGCCGGTGAAACTTAGTATATTGTGTGAGCCGGGTGGATTCAATTTGTGGATGGATGAGAGTCTGCTTATTGAAAACTGTTCTGGCCTAGCTGTTGTGTGGGTACAACCTGGGATTCACAAAATTTGGCTAAAAGCTAACGGGTGCCTCTCTCTTCGAAAACAATCCGTAGATGTACCAAAGAATGGGCTACCAGCCCCTGTTGCTCTGAAAGCAAATTGTGAAGACTGCCTAGTTTTGGCAAAAAAAAGATTGGAAGTAGGCCGTTTATCGGCTCGTCATCACCGTTGTTTACGCGAGATTCGAAAATATACCCGTCGATGGATAGAAGCACAACGACTTTTGAGTCGAGAGTTTCAACATCAAAACAATTTGAACACAGCTGCCCAAATGCTAGAAAGAGTTTTATCAACACGCAGAGGTAGGTTGAGCGGAGATGTTTACGCTCAATTGGCTGAAGTGTACTACGATCTTAAGAAATATGACAAAGCGATAGATGCTTATATGTCTGCATGGCGCTACCGTTTGACCCTGGAGGGAGATAAAAGTCGGAGGATGGCTGTCATGCTCAATCTACTACATATTAATGCCGGCGCTCGGGAAAAATTATACTACAAATCTCGAGAAAATGGAGTTGGTGATGCAGATGAGTATCAAGCAGCTCTAGGTAGTTACCAGCGCTTACTTTTGGCTGCCCGACAAGCAAAGAGTAGACAGGTTCTTAATGAAGCGGAACAGGGATTAGCAAGACTTATACGGGATGGTGGTTCATGAGCTCCGCTTATGTTCAATGGATGAAGAGAACACCTTTTATTATGGTCATCTTGTGGCTGGCTTCAAATTGTCAGGAATCGCTTCCAACCTTCTCTTCTGCGGAGGAGGCTTTGGTTCCTGAGTGGGTTCGGAACACGCTTGATCATCCAGAGAAGGCACAACTGATTTTTGATAACAACCCCGGATGGCGCTATTTTATTGAGGGAGATTACCTTCGGGCGCGACGCTATTTTCGGACGCGTGAGGAAGCGGCGAGTGAGGCGAGAGTTATGTTCAACCTCAGCCTTTTTTATCGAAATATGGCGGAGATTCAAGCAGACGCTCTGAAAAAATATTTTGTGGAGCGCGCCCGACTTCAGTTGGCACCTCATCGAGAGTTGGCTGTCCTTCGGCGTAGATTACAATCGTGGAGTCAAGAGAGGCGCTTTGAAATAGAGGCCAAGCCGCTCAGGATGCTCCATCCCAAAGTTTGGTCTCCTTGTTTGCGAGCTCGTGATTTAGCTAGCCAGGTGGGGTGTGGCTCTCCCAATGGGTTAGAGAGCAAATTGGAAGAGCTTCAACAGAAAATAGACGAACCGATTGTGCAACTTGAAATCCGGGATGGTGTTACTCAGTCTGTAACCGTCTTACGCTTTTTCGATCCGTTGGCAGCACTTGGATTGGCGGATGGGTATCTTCGACTCGCACTTCGGCGGATAAAACTAAGGGCTCCAAAGGCGCTTTATAATCAAGTTTGCGCAACTCGCCCAAAAATTTGTCGGCCCTCGGAGCCTTTGGTCGATACATTGGAAGTTTCGGATCGGATTCGCCTTTGGGCTTTTTGGGTAGATCCCCCGAGCAGTACGCCGTCAAGCTTCTCAGATAAGTTCATCGAAGGCAAACAAGAGCAAATGTTTAGTTGGGCTCGGCGAGCCCAGCAGGCGGTCCGACGACGAGTTACTCGAAATATGGTCTCTGAGGAGCTAAGTGTAGATTGGAGGTTGGGATACCTAGCTAAAGTGTCTATCGAAAGGCGATGGGCGGAAGTCTTGGCTGAGCAGGGGAAGTGTGAAGAAGCTCTGTACGCGTATCAGATGACTCTTCAGGCGAAGCAAGAACAGAGTCTAAGTAGTATAAATACTCCGGTCGTTTGGTCCAGAATTGCTGCTTTGGCTCTCTGTGTTCAACATTATCCAACCGCTGTGATGGCACTTCATGCTCTGGAGAAGATGTATCCTATTGCAGCATGTTCTCTGGAAATGGTGAAATTATGGAGGGTTTCACAGTTGATTGATATGTCTGATGGTTATCAGGGTCGAGGAAGTTAACTGGTTGGTATATGAGATCGAATGGGCGTTTTTTATATATCGTTGTTGGATGTGTCTTAGTCTGTCGGGTGGGATATTCTCAGGAATTTCGGTATGCTGAGGATGTGGCTCCAAGTGTGATTAATCCCATGTTCTCGAAAGAGATGGTGGAGATTCGGCTTAATGAGCTCATGTTTTCTGGGCTATTCAAGGATTCCATTTTTATGGAAGCTGAAGGAGATCTAGCAGAGACATGGAAAGTTAGTTTAGATAAGCAAAGAGTTGAAATAACGCTTAGGGAAAAGACATGGCATGACGGTAAACCAGTAACCGCTTATGATGTGGCTTTTACGGTTCAAGCATTGAAGAGAGCAAACAGAGGGGCTCGCGAGTTTCGTCGGGTAGCAGCAATCTCTAAGGTTGAGGTTCTGACACCCAATAAATTGGTGATAGAGTTCCATCACAACGTGTCTCGTCCATTGAAGTTTTTGTATTTCAAGATTATCCCTAAACATATACTAGTGAAACTCGCTCAAGAGGGAGAGATTGAATCAATCAAAAATAGTCCAATAGGTTCAGGTCCATTCGCTTTGGATGACTTTGTAGCGAATGAAATTCGGCTGCGACGTGTAGTCAAATCTGCTGGTGATGACGAGCGTATATTGGAAATCAGAGCCTTGCTGGCGGTACCGAAGAGTACGCAGATAGAGATGTTGAAGTTTGGTTATTTAGAAGCGATCGTGCGAGTACCACCGGGCAGAATAGCTGAAGTCCGAGCTATTGACTCCTGTCGCCTATATTCATATGAAACTTCGACTTGGTGGTACATAGGTGTAAATCATGCTAACCATCATCTGGCTATAAGAAATGTTAGAGAAGCTATAGTACATGCACTAGATAGAGAAAATATTCGGCAGGCTCGACTTGGCGGGGGAAAAACTATATCTGGGCCTTTTGCGCCTTGGAGTCCGTTTTACGATAGCAAGGTCACTCCACGGGAGTTTTCTTTGTCGAGCACGGAGCGCTTGATGAAAAAAGCCGGCTATCACAAGAAAAATGGCGTCTTCAGAGATAGAAACAACAGAATGCTTAAGCTTCGCATGGTTTTGAATATGCAATGGAGCTTGGTTCTTCGCGATGTAGCCCTAAGCTTAGAGGCTGAGTTGAGGGCAGCGGGGTTCATTATTGAAGTACAATGGCTGGATACTGCGACCTGGTTTCAAGCCGTTGAACGAGATCATATCTACGATATAACTCTGGGAATTTGGACTTTCGATGAGGGTTCGAATATTCGGCCCTTGTTTCACTCCAAGGGTGAGAAGAACTTCATTGGCTACCGAAACCAGCATATGGACAAGCTTTTTGAGCGAGTGCAAGAAGTTCGAGACCCCGATATATTAATTGCCATTAATCGAAAGCTACATCGAATTGCATACGACGATTTACCCTATGTTTTCCTTTGGTCTACACCCACCTATTCAGCAATATCGACAAAAATTTATGATGTAGATATTCATCCATTCACTTTTTTTGGTTCGGTCACTGAGTGGCGATACCAAAAGTGATCCAGTGGCTTTCGTATATATTACACTGTGATTTGACCGAATTCTATTAGGTTGAATCGATTCAAGATTATTTTGAATACTGGGAGCCGTGTTGTTGTCCGTTGCTCAGGTTTTTCCCGCGGCGAGGTCAACCAATTGCCGGCTCGTTGATTCGCCCCAGTAGTGATAGTTTAAGGCTGGCTTGTGGTGAGACGCTTTGACGAAGAGGCCCTGGGGGGTACGCAGCTGATACCATGCGAAGCCGCTCGGAGTTCTTTACGACACCGGCCGCCCGAAGCGGACTTGTTGGGCCAATCAACGAGCTACTAGCAGGCCATCGGAAAAGTGAGTTATGCGCTTCGCTCGTCCTTTTTCCGTGGAAGGTCTGGACCGGCTTCGCCCTCTTCATCCGGAGCGTTCCACGGAAAAGATACTTCGCGGATCACCCATCCCACTTTTCCGATGGCCTGCTAGGCTAGGGCGCGTCTTCCAACTCCGGCTGCGGAGCTGACGCGGTACAGCAAAGACCCCTTATTGATTCTTGCAGAATCAATAAGGGGTCGCGCAGCCGGGCATAGCCCGGCGTAGAATCAGGAACTTGGGTTCAACCCAAGTGATTTCTGCTGTATCCCGCGTTTGTGAGGGTTCGTCCCCTCGGTCGGGTACATCCCGTACCTTCCCTCCGGGGCCGAAGTTGAAAGACACGCCCTAGCGTGATTGTGCCTAGTGGTTGAATCTCCACAATCAGTGCGGTTTCGGTGCTTGGATGCTCTTTGTTGCTGTCAGTAGGCTTTGGTGCCGCTTGAGAGTGTGGGAAGGTGTGTACGATTGCTGACTTGGCTTAGTGTTGATTGGTAAAAGGATCGCGCACGGGGTTGTAGAGCGAGGAAAGGGGGCTGGAATGTGGTGCTAGGTCAGCGAGTTATGGCGATACACAAGTGTTTGCTAAATGTAGGAGCAAAGATGTTGTACGATGGAGCGCGAGTATACGCTCGGGGGTTGTCGCCATCTTTGGCTATCCAAAGCCGACTGAAGAACTGTCAGGAGAATTCTTGGCACCGCCTGACAGACCCTGTGTCTGCTGAGATGTTGGGTTTGAAGAGCTACGGGATGGAATCGGAAGTCGATACCTCTCACCAGGGAAGTCGAGTTCGTGGCGAATTAACGTGTGTCTGGATCCTGAAGAAAGTTTGGCTCCGTTGGTGGCGTTCAATAAGGAGAGGCCAGGTGTTCAGCTTGTGGTTCAAGTTACTTCTATTTGAGTTGATTTCTCTAGGGCGGAGTGACCAGAGCAGACCACTATGAGCTGTATCTTATTCGTGGTGAGGGGAGGTCCTGAGTAGGTGTCTTTTGGTACGTAGGAGAGCCGCATAGACTCAGTAATATTTGGCGAGCTTGCTATGGGCTTGAGGTCGAAGAGCAAGCAGATGTTGACGGAGATCATGCTGAATTTTCGATGAGCATATCTTCCGCGAATAGGTGATAGAGGTATATGGTCATGAGGTTACGATACATTTCCGGATTATGGATAGTGTCTATGCTGACGTTTTTGCTGGTTGAGGGCGTTTCTATTGGCGCTGAGCTGGTTGGTGACGATGGAGTTCAGTCTACACTGAACCAAGCGAAGTATTACCGGGACAACGGTCGTTTGGCCGAAGCTCGAAGTGAGCTCGATACATGGCTGCGGTGCCATGGTAACCAGGACAACTTCCACATTCTTGCCGCTCTAGCTCGGGTGCAGTTTGAACAATTAGACTTTGATAACGCCTCCATGACATGGATGAAATTGCAAGGCCTATCGGAGCCCGAAGAGGTGGCCCCTTGGGTGTCATTCTTTGCTGAAAAGTGGCCGAATCTCGTGGGAGGGCTTGAAATTAAGGGCGATGGTCGTCCGGTGCTGTTCACTCTCGAACGCGCCGGATTGGTCGCTGACGCGGAGCTCACTAAAGCTTTTCTAGAGCGGGAGAAGCGGGTTCTGAAGCGTCTTACCAATCGAGTGTTTTATTTGCCAGCTGGGAGGTATCGCATCGACTCCGCATATATTGATGTTGTTGCTGATAGCATTGCGGAGGTATCAGTTTCAGAGCTCAAAATGGGGCCGGAAGCTTACGAACGAGCGAGGGACTATCCAGATAGCTATTCGTTCGTTTCAGAAGTCCGGACTTGTACGTCATCGTCTATGTTTAGTGATTCGCCGAAGCCTACAAATTTCTTTAGAAAAACGTGGCCTTGGTGGGTTGGCGGGATTGTGGTGGTGGGAACAGCTGTTGGGATCGCCGCGATGATTTCACCTGAAGATAACTATGTCATTGATTTCCAAAGAGATGGGAGATGAGTAGAGAGTGGGATGGATCGAACTGCTGCTGATCCTTGGCGAAACGATGTCCGCCCAAGCACTCTCGCAAGCAAGGCTCCATCCACAATTGACGGCGGTACCGTTAGGTGCGGTAGCACCGGGAGACGTTACTTGTCCTCGATGGTCCAAAGACGGAAGGCACATTGCCTTTGAACGTGTATTTCATGCTCAGAAACGAGTGGAACTCTATCTGCTCGAGAATGTTCATAGTGGTCACTCCAGTACCGTTCGGTTGAGTGGTCAACAATCAGCGGGTAGCAAGGAGGGGCGCCGCTCAGAGGATGGCAAGGGGCGGCTACGCTCATTGTTCAAGGGACTGGAGATTGAGCGATGTCATGATCTTGCTTGGGCGACAGAGGATGTGGCGTTTGTCTGCAACGATGGGGGAGAGCAACTATACATAAGACGTGGGAAAAGAAGATCGGTTGCAGTCACTGAGAAGGGTGTGTCTGCTCAACCAACTTGGTCCGCGGATGGGATGACATTGGTGTTTGTGTCTACTCGGGATGGTTTGGGAGCCCTGCATCAGATTTCGTTTGAAGGGGACCGTCTTGATGGGCCGAGCCCGCTCCTTAAGCGTTCGGAGAATCTAGAGCTCTACCCACAGTGGCACCCGAAAAAACCTTACTTGTTGTACACAGCCATGACGTCGGGACGGGGCAGTGATGTTCATTTGCTTTCTGAGATAGCTGCGCAAGCTAAAATCCGCCAACTTGTTAGTACCCCATACGATGAATTTCATGCTACTTGGTCCCCAAACGGTCAGAAAATCGCGTTTTATAGAGTAAGAAACCGGGGGGAGGGAGGCCCGAGGCAGACATTGCCACGGGCTCTGACTGCTGACGAATCTGACATCTGGATTAAAGACGTCAGCGCGGACCAGCCTTCATTTCGATTGGCTTCTGCGGTCCATGTGACTACGGGCGGTCCAGCGTGGAGCCCGGATGGAGACTGGGTCGTATATACATCGGGGGCCAGTGATCAATTGTTTGCCGCGGAGGCAAAAATTGACGGACAAGTTATAGAAATTCCGTTAGCGACTATTTCGAACCGGGAGCCGGTGCTAACTAAGTATCAAGAGCGCTGGTTTGTAGCTTATACCACTCTCGGTGAGGCGAAAAACGACAAACGGATGTGGAGAAGGCTTTATTGGACTCATCTGGACTCTACGATTTTCAGAGTTGCTGGTGATAAAGAAGACAAACGAAATGGGAATGCCTACTAGCTAGGGCGTGTCTTTAACCTCTGGATGTGGAGCTGACGCGGTATCTCGCGCGTGTGAAGGGTCGGTCCCGGAGGGAGGGTACCGGATGTACCGGACCGAGGGGCCCGAAAGGGGGGCGAAGCCACCGGCCCCTCACAAACGATGGAAACAAGTCAGCACGCGGTCCGGAGGGTAAAGACACGCCCTAACATTACCTGATTGGTGTTGTCCTGAGATGTCTGGGCATCCATTGTTCACAACAGGGGTACCGTGCCATTTTCCGTATGAGACTTCTTTTAGGAACCCAGAAAATTGGTTCCAATTCTGAGTAGAGGACGGAAAAGTGCTTTCGGTATTGTCCACACCCCGGACGTTGAGCTCGGCCTGTTGTTTCTCCTGGATAATGTGTTGGAGCCGCTCAAACCCTTGTGAGGACTGCTTGGCCTTGTGCCACCGCCATCTGCATACATTGGCTACATAACAATTAGGTATTGCGAGGTGGCATTTTAATGTCGGAGGTGGTCTATTACTTGTCCTCGAGGTACCTTAATATCCAGCAACCTGAGCTTTCCCTTTCTCATCATTTGTCTCTTCGGAGGCTAACTGTGGCTAGTCTCCTACGAGTTCAGACATTCGGTGGATCCGATATTCGCTATAGTTATTTGCCAACTTTGAGTACACATTGCATACAGCAGAAATCACTTGGGTTGAACCCAAGTTTCTGCTTCTACTCGGGCCTATACCCCGCCGCGCGCGCCTTGTTGATTCTTACAACATCAATTCAAGTGGGCTTTGCTGTAGTTGGTATATATAGCTGCACTTAGTAAGAAATATGGCGCAGGGGAAATCAAAATATTTCGACCCTGCTACTTCATTATGTTTGAATATGAGTGATACAATACCCTCAGCAGTATGACCTAAAAGCAAAAACTAATGCGCTTTTCTGACAGTGTGCGCAATTTTTTATCTTTGATAGTTCGCAGCTTGATGAGAACTTTACCACAAGTGGCGCTGCTTTGCTCAATTTGGTGGACTTTTATTCCAACTAGCTTGCTATCGATGTCAATGAACCGCTCGTAGGGTAGCTTGACGGGGCCATTAACGACCGGTTGAAAGCTCGAGACGGGGGTTTTACAGTGGGTTTCAACAGACATAGAACTATTCATGAGCAACGGCCAGTTTTCCCGAGAGGTGTCGGCACGCATTATGACTTTACAATGGTACCCATCACTTATGAGCTCTTGAGTGACAACTGTAGGGAGCTGTGACTTCACGGTGTGTGAGGAGCATCCGTGAGCACTGAGTACCAAAGTCGTAATTCGCAGTACCGAAGTCAAGCGCCAACACGTTGACCGTAGCTTGAAGGGGAGAGAATGCCTCATGATCTACCTTTATTATGCTATCGGCGCTTTGGTCCTTAAACTAAGGGGGGTCAGCCGTGGTTATGCACTGGCGGCTCATTTGGTACCACGCTTATTGGTATTGATGGTCTCGATCTGGATGTGGCTGCAAATGGTTGAGAATTTGTCGACTATTTTAGCTATGCAGCTTACTACCTTTATCCATCAGCTTGGCGTAGGGTGGAATAGCGCTTTTCCCGACCTAGACTCTGAGACTACCCTAGTTCTTGTATTTGGCTCCCCTGAGTATCGTGGTTCACCGGATGCAGTGATGGAACTACAGCGAGCCTATCCGCGCTCCGTTGTCATTGGTTGCTCAACAGCGGGGGAGGTAGCGCAGCACAATGTCAATGATAATAGTTTATCCGTGGCGGTGGCGAAGTTTAGTCATACACCGCTCAGAAGTGCCTATGCCGATGTAGATACAAGACGGTCTCGAGCGGCGGGCTTTGAATTGGCTCAGCAGTTGAAGAGTCCGGAACTAAAAGGAGTATTCGTTGTCTCTGATGGCTTGCAGGTCAATGGTAGTGACTTGGTACAAGGGCTCTACGATGGATTAGGTACCGAGGTGCCAGTTTGTGGGGGACTAGCGGCTGATGGTGAACGTTTCCAGCAGACCTGGATTGTGCAACGCGACGGCTTGGTAAGCGGTAAAGTTGGTGCTGTTGGTTTCTATGGTGAACGGATAAGGCTTGATTGTGGCTCTAAAGGGGGATGGCAGATTTTCGGTCCCGAGCGAAAGATAACAAGCGCGGAAGGAAATATCGTCTACACCTTTGATGATCAGTCTGCGCTTGAGCTATATAAAGTCTATCTAGGGGAGCACGCGAATGATTTGCCAGCAGCGGCACTGTTGTTTCCCTTGTCGGTGCGCCGAAGGCCAAATGGACCTGCGGTGGTTCGGACCATACTATCTACGGATGAAGATAGAAAGTCCATGACTTTTGCTGGTGATATGCCGGTGGGAGCACGGACACAGTTGATGCGTGCTAGTTTTGATCGACTGATTGATGGGGCGGAGGGGGCGGCGAAGATGTTGAGTAGTCCGGGTGAGCCGAAAGAGTCTCCCATGCTCTGTGTTCTTGTCAGCTGTGTTGGGCGTAGACTGGTCCTGGGCGAGAGGATTGAAGAAGAAGTTGAAGCAGTACTTGAGGTCCTGCCCGCAAACGCCCAACAGATTGGCTTTTATGCTTATGGTGAAATATCTCCCGACGTCTCTGGGGTATGTGACTTACACAACCAGACCATGACCCTAATGACAATCTATGAGCAATAGTAAGTATCATAGGGCGCTGAGACGACAGTTGCGCCGCTTAGATATAGATGCGGAGAAGGGTCCCGAGGATGAGAAAGGATGGCGGGCCTTCTTAGCGGCGGTCAGCCAGGCTTATGTTCATAGTGATCGAGATCGATACTTACTCGAGAGATCGCTTAACCTCTCTTTCGTTGAGACCTCGGAGCTGCACCGAAATTTGAACACAGAGCGCGACCGTCTACTTGCTGTGCTTAGGGCGATGACTGATGGTTTGTTTGCACTGACCTTGGAGGCAAAGGTTATTGTTGCCAACGAAGCGGCGGCGCGGATGCTAGGTGATTCGGTGTCTACGCTCAATGGGGCGAGCGTGCTCGAGCGATTTCAGTTCTCCAAGCTCAACCACCGAGAGCTTTTTGAGGCGATTAAGAACGGTGAGCCCTACGAAGAGCAAAATGCCTCACTACATTTGGCATCACGCTGTATTGATATATCGTGTTCGCTTACGCCGCTTCATGAACATGGGGAGCTTGTGGGCACTGTATTTGTGTTTCGAGACGTCAGTGAACAGCGACTTGCAAAATGTCGCCTTGCCAAGGCGTTGAATGAGGCTCAGGAGGCGGTTAGGGTAAAGTCAAGCTTTCTGGCTAATATGAGTCATGAGATTCGCACGCCAATGAATGGTATCATTGGTATGACTACACTGCTTCTCGATACTTCGCTGTCCTCTACGCAACGCGAGTTCGCCAAAACGATAGGCAATTCAGCTGACGCACTGCTGGTGATTATTAATGATATCTTAGATATCTCAAAGCTAGAGGCCGATAGCCTTGAGTTGGAAGAGGTGGATATTGACTTTGTCCAACTTATTGAAGAGGTGGCGAATTTGCTTGCGATTCAGGCCCATCGAAAACGGGTTGAATTCGTAATTCGGCTATCACCGAACATACCTAAGTTGGTCACTGGTGATCCAGGGAGGATACGGCAGATTCTCCTCAATTTGGTCAGTAATGCTATTAAGTTTACGTCTGTTGGTGAGGTTCGGGTGAGTGTCGATGCGATGATTGATGATGGCGTTGCACTCATGGAGTGTGCGGTGAGTGATACTGGTATTGGTATCGAGGCAGAGTCGCAGGATAAACTATTTCGACCGTTCTCTCAAGTTGATGCATCGACAACCCGAAAGTTTGGAGGGACAGGGCTCGGGTTGGCGATTAGTCATCAGTTGGCGGTTGCTATGGGAGGAGATATAACTTTGTCTAGTGCGCCGGGCGTAGGGTCATGCTTTACGCTACAGGTGCCTCTTAAAGTAAGCGATTTATCACTGGCGGGGCATAGAATTTCTTGTAAATGGGTTGTTGGACTCCTAGAGGGTAATGATAGTACAAGAAATATTTTAAGAACTTATCTGAAGGAATTAGGATGCATAACCGTTGATATATCTCCAGATGTTATAGAGATGCCCAATGTAGACATTGATGTAGTTATATGTGATATCTATTCCATTTGTATAGATGCAGAAAAACGCCTAGAAAAATGGCATTCTGAGCCAATGTTAGCCAGCGGTGGTTGGATCTTTTTGACGAAGGTGACGACCCAAAAAAAAGTACAGGAATTGGCGGATCGGTATGGCGCAAGAGTGTTGCCCAAACCGGTGCAGCGCTCAGCGTTTACCAAACTGGTTACCGAAGTGGCATCAGGCAAAGCAATGTCTGGGGTTTCAGGCACAGAAGCGCCAGTTATTCCATTGCCCCAATTTAGCGGAACCGCACTGGTGGTTGACGATAGCTCGGTCAATCAGCGGGTAGCTCAGGGATTGCTTAACCGCATCGGAATCAAGACAGAGGTGGCTGACAATGGGGAGGATGCGGTTCAAAAGGTTTGTACGAAGGCATACGACGTAGTGTTTATGGACTGTCAGATGCCGATTGTAGATGGTTACGAAGCAACTCGGCGTATTCGGCAATATGAAAAGGAACAGGCACTAGGTCAGCACCAGCTCATTGTTGCAATGACTGCAAATGCTATGAGTGGAGATGTAGCTCGTTGCTTGGAGTCAGGTATGGATGACTACATGTCTAAGCCGGTATCACGGGAGCAGCTAATAGAAATGCTTATTCGGCGTATAGGCTGAAATCGCGATATTTCGACGACTTAGGGCGTGTTTTTACCCTCCGGATCGCGTTCTGACTTGTATCCTGCGTTGGTGAGTGGTCGGTGGCTTCGCCACCTTTTCGGGCCCCTTGGCCAGGTAGATCCAGTCCCCTCCCTCCGTGGCCGCCCCCTCACAAACGTGGGCTACGGCGTCATCTCCGCAGCTGGAGGGTAAAGACACGCCCTAGCAGGCCATCGGAAAAGTGAGTTAGGCGCTTCGCGGGTCCTTTTTCCGTGGAACGTCCGGACCGGCTTCGCCTTTCATCGGTTGCATACGCCCGGTATGCGCCTTCTTCATCCGGAGCGTTCCACGGAAAAGATACTTCGCGGATCACCCATCTCACTTCTCCGATGGCCTGCAAGTGAGCACTTTGTTGGTGGAGGTAGGTCTGAGTCGAAGTAAGAGGTGAAAGAAGCAGTATGATTCTTGGTGAAGCCTGCAATAGACTCCGTGAGTAGGCTGGATATGGAAGACTTAGCACTGCAGCGACTGCCGCGACCCAAGCAAAGCGAGCTGATGATTAAGAAGCTCGGCCCCTGCGAATATCCGTCCCCACTCGAAGTGCGAGGGAGACGGTTTATTGCTGATGATTGCCGAGTAGAGTTGAGCAAGCATATTGTCGGGGGGGTCCTCAACGAGGAGTTATCGTTTGAGGCGGCTGGTCCCCGGGCCAACGTATTCTTCAACCCAGAGAACACAACCGCGGCATTCGTGACCTGTGGAGGTTTATCACCAGGACTAAACAATGTGATTCGATCCGGATACCTTGAGCTATTCTTTAACTATGGAGTGCAGCGTATCTTGGGAATTCATAATGGGTACAGGGGGTTGAATCCTAAATCTGGTTTGGAACCTACGGTGATGACCCATCGATTTGTACAGGATATCCATTACATGGGTGGTACGGTTTTGGGGAGCTCTCGAGGCGCGCATGACCCAGTTCTTCTCGTGGATGCCATGGAAGCCCATCAGATTGATATTCTCTTTTGTATTGGGGGGGATGGAACTCAGCGAGGTGCGCATCGGGTCCAGCAAGAGATTGCCCGGCGAGCTCTGAAGAAATCTGTTGTAGGTATTCCTAAGACTATCGATAATGATGTGCCCTATGTGGAATTGAGCTTCGGCCATGTGACGGCGCTTGAAGTAGCGGCGGATGTCTTGCGTGGTGCACATGTCGAAGCAAAAGGGGCGCCCAATGGCGTCGGTTTGGTTAAGGTTATGGGCCGGGGCGCCGGATTTATTGCGGCGGGCGCTGCGCTTGCGAGCCAGGAGGCTAATTTTGTCCTGGTCCCTGAAGTACCCTTCCCTCTAGAGGGAGAAGGAGGCTTCCTTGATTGTCTAGAACAGCGTCTACTGGCCCGCGATCATGCTCTGGTGGTAGTCGCTGAGGGAGCGGGTCAGCATCTTTTTAACGATACAAGCTCAGAAGTGGATCAGTCAGGTAATCAGCGGTTTCGAGACATTGGCGTCTTCCTCAGGGATCGAATCAAAGAGCACTTCAAGAGAAAGCGCATTGAACTCAATCTCAAATATATTGATCCAAGCTACGCTATTCGCAGCGTACCGGCGAATGCGTGGGATCGCATACTAAGCGATCGAATGGCGAGAGCTGCTGTTCATGCGGCTATGGCAGGGAAGACGGATACAATGATTGGCTACTGGAGTAATGAGATCGTTCACGTACCTATCTCAGCGGCGGTAGCACAAAAGAAGCAGATGTTTCTGGGTGGGGATCTTTGGAATGCGGTAATGGCTACCACTGGTCAGCCAGAGTGGTATTAACAAGATGGCTGTTAGCTGCTGTGGGTGCGCCGTTGGCGCACAGCAGCGGCGAGTTGTTCCAGGACTGGAACGGTATCTTCCCATCCTAGACAGGCGTCGGTGATCGACTGACCATATCGTAGATCCTCGGGCCTGGTGAGGTTTTGCCGGCCGGCAACCAAGTGACTCTCCAGCATGGTACCAACAAGTGCTTGATTACCCTTAGTGACTTGCTCCGCGAGATCGCCGGCAACTATTGGTTGTCGGCTGTGATCTTTTTGGCTGTTCGCGTGTGAGCAATCGACCATGATCCCCGTAGAGATTTCAGCGCTGTCGAGATGTTTCTCTAGAATTGAGAGGTGATCGGCTGAGTAATTAGGGCCAGAGGCGCCTCCACGGAGAATGACGTGGCAGGCGTCGTTACCCTTGGTCGCTACGATGGCAGAGATCCCTTGTTTTGTGACGGAGAGAAAGTGATGTGGAGCTCGAGCCGCTCGAATGGCATCTACGGCAATGGCTACATCTCCTCCCGTACTATTTTTGAAGCCCACTGCCATCGATAATCCTGAAGCGAGTTCGCGATGGATCTGGCTCTCTGTCGTACGAGCGCCGATGGCACCCCATGCGACAAGGTCAGCGATAAATTGAGGGCTAATAGTGTCCAAAAACTCGGTGCCTACCGGAACCCCAAGTTGCGAGATTGTGAGAACCAAGTTACGAGCGATCCGGAGGCCTTCGTTGATTCGAAAGGTGCCATCTAGGTAAGGATCGTTGATAAGTCCTTTCCAACCGACGGTCGTGCGAGGCTTTTCAAAATAGACTCGCATCACAATAAATAGATCGTCTTGTAGGCGTTCAGCGCAAGCTTTGAGCAGGCGGGCGTATTCCACGGCCGCGCCTGGATCGTGCACGGAGCACGGCCCAACAACCACAAGCAGACGATCATCTTTTTGCTTGACGATATCATCAACGGTGGAACGCCACTGTCGCACAGCAGTTGCGATTTCCTCGGTTGCGGGAAGTTCCTCCATCAAGATTTGGGGAGGAATCAGAGGCTTGAGTTGGAGTATGCGCACATCGTCTGTGGCGGAGGACATGTCGCCTTACGAGTACGGTGCGCGTCCCAATTCAGCAAGTGTCGCAAATAGCTAGCGCGTTTTATGGGCATTGAAGGCTGGTTCTGAGGGGTGATGAACCGGACTGACACCTTCAAAGTGGGTGGTTCCCGCACTTTCGGGGGGGTATTGCCGGAGCGCTGCAAACCGCGTGATATTCGACGACCGAAATAGAGCTACGACGTTTCTTTTACGTCGGCGTGAAACTATTGCGAAGAATTTGCTTTGGCCGAATGTGCGGACTGGGGGGCAGGCTAGCCATAGCCCGCTGACTGAGAATCCCGATTAGATAGGTGGCCGCAAGTTACAGGATATTAGGGCGTGTCTTTAAACTCCAGCTGCGGAGATGACGCTGTACAGCAGAAATCACTTGGGTTGAACCCAGGTTCCTGCTTCTACGCGGGGCTATGCCCCGCTGCGCGACCACTTGTTGATTCTTATAGAATCAACAAGTGGTGTTTGCTGTATCCCGTGTTTGCGAGGGTTCGGCCCCGAAGGGAGGGTACGGTAAGTACCGGACCGAGGGGCCCAAAAGGGGGGTGAAGCCACCGACGCCTCACAAATGAGGGAAACAAGTCAGACCGCGGTCCGGAGTCTAAAGACACGCCCTAGCTAGGTGGAATCATGGACGAGTACCAACCGTAAGAGACGTCCTAATGAGGGACAATACGGACTCAAGTCTGCAGAGCGAAGATGGAGCCTTTATATCTCCGCCCCGAATACAAAACACCACGAGGTGATCCGCCATTGGGGGTAAAGTGCTGGCGAAGATAATGTTTCGCGGTGCGCGACTGGTTTGGGGTCTTGTTTTTGGCTCTGCACCAAGCGGACCGACCTCGGCCTCTTGTTGAGGGGTGCTTACGTCGATTGAGGGATGCGTAAGTTGTTCCATTCTCGCTAGCCCATTGGGGCAAAACTATCCCTGAATGCAGAGCGCCACGGGACTAGAGTGATATGTACAGTTTGCTGTACAATAGTTCTACGTAGCCCTAGCATTGATAGTCTCTATGTGACTGGAGTAGTTGGTATGGAGCGGTCACAAAGTTGATGGTTTTCAATACGCGGTTGCCGAAAGTTGGTCTCAGCGGGGTTTGTGGTCGCGGGGTGTTCTGGCGGTTGAATTGTCGGTTGCTACGACACTTAGGCGGAGTTGGGCACAAGTACACTATGCTCCGTCCCCGAATGGCGAGGACGAGTCACTAGGTAGGTTATTGACTGATACTGCGTGTGAGTCGGATTCATAGCTTTCTTGTGTATTGAGACAACGAATGCTTGAGTGTCTACGCTGTCTGTTGGTGAGGGTTGGGTGTTGGAAGGTTATAAAGTGCCTTAATCCGTTGTTGACCAGTTCGTAGGAGACCCACTTGACAGCTGGCTTGATGTATCGGTTCAAAGTTTCCCAGCATCAATGTGGGGAGGTGCACAGCTGATGTCGGCAGAGCTGGCAAAATTGACTGGCTACAGCGGAAATCACTTGGGTTGAATCCAAGTTCCTGCTTCTACGCGGGGCTATGCCCCGCTGCGCGACCCCCATGTTGATTCTTACAGAATCAATTCAAGTGGTCTTTGCTGTATTAATCTCTTATCTAGACGCTTTCTGCGACTGGTTCCGCAGGGCGGAGAAAACTCGTTAACTGCGAGTTTTTCGAGTATCTGTTTGACAAAACATTATCCTAGGAGATCGCCCGGCAGTTTTTGTGTTGATGGGATCAAGAGCACAAAAATGATATCTGTAACGTACCAATAATTGGGTAGCCGCGCGGTTGCTTACCCTGCCGGGGTATGCGTACCTCATGAGATCCTTGAATCAGCTTATGATAAATTACCATATTGAATGTTTTCCCAAAGTGCTTCAACTCTAATGAGGATATTTACACGTTGAACTCCGTGAGGTTTCCCACGTATATAAGCCGACATAGCAGTAGATAATAATGTAGGGTGACTAGATGAGCTGTAGAGATAACGATCGGTTAGGATTTAATCCTTGAACCTTAGCTATTGGGGGAGCGGAAAGATGGCACTTGCTTATGATGATCGAGGTCAAACAATGACCAACAGTCACCTATTGTATCTTCGGGGGCTTTGAGGGCAGACCCTCAATAGCACTCCGAAGCAAGTATAGAAGGAGCCTCTTTGAGAGCCGTCAACGACGAAGCGTGTAGAGTTGTTATCGAGCCGGATCGCTGTGATCTGCAAGAGGCAACCTACGATCCCCGGCTGTCATCGGCTGGACGAGATGATGGTCAGCATGTTGTTTATACAACAGTAGATCGGGTTGTCTATCAGCCGGCACCAGACGTCGTGGAGAAGATCCTCGATGCCAATGGATATTCAATGAATCTCGAGAATATCCTTGCGGTACTTGACGAGGTCAAAATTGGTTACCGGCTTCAGGTGTCGAACGAGCCTTTGGCCCCCAACTCTGTCCCCATCGCCAAGACTTTTCTGCCTGCACTCACCCTGCGACTCCCGATGAAGAACCGGGTGGGTCCACTGCTTGCAAAGTTCTATGCTGAGGTTGGTGGATACCAGAATGAACTTGTTCGGCTGCGTGAGCAAGCGGGACGAGCTCATGGAGGACAACGAAAAGAGCTGGAAGACCTTCGTCGAGAGCACGAGAAACTCAAGGCGGAGAATGAGCAGCTTCGAACCCAGGTTGACAGTCTCAATGCTGAGTTGGGTCAACTTCGAAAATCCCACGCAGCGGCCAATCACGCCTTGGCTGAACAGAATATTTTGCCGGCTCAGGTGCGTGTGGCTCAGGTGCACAAGGTTGACTTGGAGGAGCGATATGTTGCGCTTAAGTCAGGGCGCAAAGTCTTCAGTGTCCCCTTGGTGGCCATCTGGGTCTACCCGGAAAAAGACGAGCCGTGTTTAGTTAGTATCCAAGACGGTGAAGTATCGGGCGTATTTTTTCATGAAGGTGCTCAGCCTATCCCCGGTATGGTCCTGGGTGAGGTGCTTCATGTGGCTGAGGGGCAGTGCAAAGTTCGGGAAGAAAACCGCCGTACACGGGTCATTCAAGCTCAAAATCCTGCGGAGAAGGAACTCATCAGTCAAATGAGACGAGGGGACCGAGTCTTGTTATTCCTTCACAACGATGAGCTTCTGAGGTTTGTTCCCTGTGGAACGTTCAACGCGGAAGCTTTTGCTCGCGCGGTACAAGAATCTATCGCTCGTTGGGAAATTGCACAGTCGGAAGAACAGGGGTCAGATGGAACAGGGCCTGTATAGTCGAGCCTATTTCTCTAAGCCGCGAGCGGGAAGAGATTTCTTATCTGTTGTTACCAGCGCAATTGGGCTGGGTGCTGTAGGTTGGGCCGTTACACAAACTAGCTCTTTGGAGCAACTAGTTGATGTACGGAGTATTTTCATTGTGGGAGTGGGAACGGTCGCCACTACTCTGCTACAATATAATTTCCGGACGTGTTGGCTCACCTTAGTATCTATTCTGCGGTCGCTTTTGGGTACGCCCGTCAAAGCCGCAGTGGCCATGCGGAGAGAAATTGACGACGCGATCATCAATGGTGATCACTTGGTTACCTTGCGTGAGGGAACTCGCGTGACCGGGGAGCTTCTAAACGATATCGTATTTATGTATCGGCAAGGGCTCTTGTTTGACGAGATCGACCAATTTGTTACCTCCCGTTTGGAGGCTGAATTGAGCGACAAGCGGGTAGCGGCAGAATTACTTCGACGAGCAGCGCTTACGGCACCAGCCCTCGGACTGTTTGGAACGGTATTAGGTCTGACAGGGGTGCTCCGATCCATGGATGATCCAACCAAGATAGGGCCATTGATGTCCCTGGCCCTGATGACAACCGCTTATGGATCAGGCCTTGGATCCTTTGCGTGTACACCACTAGCTGGTCGATTAGAGCATCATAATACCGTTTTTGTGGAAGTCCATCGACAGCTATTGAGTCGGGTAGGGATCCTTCTTGCTCGCGAGGAGCGTACTTTTGGTGTGACCCATGCACCTCAGATTAGTGACAATGCATCAGACCAGATTAGAACTTCCGAGCACGCCGATAACTGACGAGTCTAGCGCATTCTTCATCAGTCTAAGCGATCTGATGATCCTGCTGTGCGTCTTTTTTATTATGATGGTTAGTGTAAGTAAGATCGATATGGGCTCTTTTGAGCGGGTACGCAGTGCTCTACAAGGTCATACCCAAAATACCCTGGTTGAGCTGTCGGATCGATTGGAGGAGATGGTCACTGAAGAAGCTGGTATCTCCGGGGTAGAGGTCGGTATTGGTCGGGAGGGGGTACGCCTGGATTTTGAGGCCGCTGCTCTTTTTGATTCAGGCAGTGCTGTGCTGAAAACTGGCGCTTTAGACGGCATGTTACCAATTTTTGAAATCATTAGTACCACTCGCTACCGTATTGATGTTGAGGGACACAGCGATGATGTTCCGCTACACCGAAAAAGTGGAGATGAACTAGAAACAAATTGGTCACTGAGTGGACGGCGAGCGAGCAGCGTGGTTCATCGTCTACAGGAATTGGGTTTTCCGCCTAGCCGGCTTCGTATCGTGGGGTATGCGGCGACGCGGCCCAAAGTACCTATTGATGGACTCAGCGAGGAGGCCCTTGATCGTGCCCGCGCTGAGAATCGAAGGGTGTCTATCTTAATTCGATGAGCGCGGCTATGAACCCTCCGGAAATTGAGCATCCGCATGCTCTTCAGCAACAGGTGGTCGTTAAGCACGACCGTTGGCACCGCTTTGTCATCAGTCGGAACTTGGATCCCAGTGGTCTATATAGTTATCGACTGACTAATGCAGCTAAGCGAGAGGCACTGATAGTGCCTCTTGATCTTTTTGAGCGCTTTAGGCTAGACGTGCGTTCTTTCGCAGTGAGTGACAGGGTTGGGGATGAGGACCAACCGACCTATACCGAGCTGCGTTTTGGGGGTCGAGTATGCTTTGCCTTTCAGCGGGGACGGTTACCGGCTGACTGGATAAAAATTCTAAGTTTCGGTGCAGATGAAGTTCCCAATCAAGAGTTTTCTATTGCTGCATCCGCCGGAGCATCATTGGTATCGGTGTTGTTCCATCCGCAGCTTGAGCATCCTCATGATCTCTTAATTCGAATTGTAACCTACCACCGATTGTTTTCCGCGACATTTCAAGGAGGAAGCGAAAGTATCACCAGTAATTTGCAACTAAGAAAAGATCTCCTTTGTCATGTTGATCGATATACGCCGTCGCTCGTAAAAAAATCGCCAGAGGCGCAAACGGAGGAAGTACTCTCAGATCCGGCGATGTTGAAAGACCTAGCGGTGGGGACCCCAACCCCAAAAAATAGCTCAACTTTTAAGTCGCGTCTTGGGGAAAGAGATGAGGAAAACAAATATCTGGTGGACTATGAGTCCTTGTTTTCGAGTAGGGCTACCCGTGGTCGAAAGAAGAGTCCGTCTAATCCTGCTTTGGATTTAAATACAACCTCGTCATCGGACGAGAACGTGGGGCACTTTGCGGTGCCACTTTTAGCAAAAGATATAAAGGCGTTTGCCAAGGTACCATTTCGATGTGAGCTCTCTCGAGGGGATGCGAAAATCCTTCGACAAAATTTCTTAGACGACCGAGATGCTTCCTTCTTTCTTGGTTTCGAGATGCTGGACTGCATATTCGAACAGCGCAAGAAATTATATACTTATCGATTTCCGTTATACTATATTCCGGTACGAATTGTAGAGTCGGGGCGAGAGGCTATTCTTCATCCGCTGGAGGATAATCGTTTCTACTTGAATCATTTTGCGTTGGCGAATCTTGTAGAAACCTATTCTTCGGCTGGGCAAGCGGCAAAGCGACTGTCCGGTTTATTATCTTCGCTGCTGACCCACCAGTTTATCGTCCGTGGTGCCCAAGATCGGGTTCGAATCATACGGATGCTTCCATCACATTCGGAGGTGTTTGAGCGAACGAGGGAAATACTTCTCGGGCTGCCCGGTGAAGAAGGAAAAGGAGGGCTACTTTCTGAGGTTAAAGTTCGTGCGATTGAATGTGACTTGGAAAGTGTTGTTCTTTACAAAGCACCTCAGTCTTCCTCCCCAATCATTCGTGCTTTGGACGATGATCTAACCAAGATTGTGGCTCTCGCGAAGCGAGGAAAAGGTGCTTACCAGTCATCGCTGTTGTCTCGCGCCCTTTCGGGGAATCTCGTGAGTGTTGATGGAGGCCAAGACGAGGCGTTTTCTCGCGCTCTGTCCATGCACAGCGCGCCAACGCGGGCGGTTCGGGCGTTGATGGGACGTCTCAATTCAAGTGATCTGGTGCTGCTTGAAGGTCCCCCAGGAACCGGAAAGACCTACACGATTGCCAACCTTCTGATTCACTGCGTTGCGACCGGTCGCCGTCTGCTAGTGGTCAGTGATCAGAAGGCAGCGATTCAGGCCCTGGTGGAGCAAATACAGCAGTATGTGGTCGGGTCAAAGAAGAATACCGCCGAGGGAAAGCAGCTAGGTTTGTTATGGCGACTTGCAATAAAGGTAGTGGACGAGCTCCCGGAGAACACCGAATCTTTAGCTTCTTGGTCGAGGCAAGTTCGGCGTATGCTCGGCGTGGACATATCTTTAGAATTGGACTGGGGCAGTCCGGTTGATGGGTATGAGCGGGCGATTTCTCGTATAGATGTAAAAATAGCAGAAGCTGTGAAAGAAGTTGGGCTGGCCGTTCGGCGTCGCTTCGGACAGGATAAGCGATGGCGAATCCCTGTGGTGGCGGACAAGTCGGAGCATCCTAACTCAGAGAATGACGTGCAGGCTGCTCTTGAGTTGTCAGAGCGTTTACTTAGCATGGAGGGACTGCGGGAGTGGTTGGCTAGCTATTTGGGATCTCTTCAGCGTTTACTTGAGCTTAAGCTTTCCGCAATGTTCGAGTTGTTCGCGTTACGAGGCCGCAAAGATGTGGCTGTTCAACGTCTTGAACGGACCGTTGATTGGCTGAGGCGCTTGCTCCTCGAAATGCCGACCAGCATGGAAGAGTATGAGCAGCTTGAGGTAGCGGATACGGTAAAGGCGGTTCAGGCCGGCCTTGCACCCCGATGGAGAGAGTTCTATCCCCCGAAACTGGGTTGGGCGGCGAGAGCCGCTCGACTCGTGAGTCCGTTCTCTGGTGGGGCGCAACTCCGTAAATTGGTTCGGGAGTTGATCTCTATGGTTGAGAAGCAGCTGCTACTTTGGGAGCAGCAGCCAGCCTGGGATGGTGAGGTATGGCAGAGCCTTGGACGACTGCACGCGACAATATCGCCGGATACTAAGGGATCTATTGATATTGCGCTGGAATTGCTTCTTGCTGAGTGTAGTGATCTTCACCAGGAAGAGTCGATTCACGAGAAGCTAGAATACATTGCTCAAATGCAGCGAGATCGAGATGATCTGGTGCGTCAGCAATTTTTGTATGGGCTTGGGCGTATCGGTCAGCGCGCGTTTGCCTCTGCTCGTGGTGGGGGAACCAGTCGCCTCACGAGTATACTGGCGATGCTCGACCGCTTAGAGTCAGCACAATCTTGGGCTAAAGCTCAAGATACTGTCCGAGAGCTCCGAGAGTTGCTGTTTGATGTTTTCCCGATTTGGTTGTCTCGCAAGCAGGCTGTTTCGTTCTTACTACCATGTCAGGAGCAGAGTTTTGACCTTGTGGTGGTGGATGAGGCGACGCAGTGTCGGGTTGATGATGCGCTTCCTCTGTTATTTCGGGGGAAGAAGCTCATGGCGGTTGGAGATGAACGCCAAACAGTACTCGCAAAGAACTCGGCGATCGATGATTACCTGTTTGACGACTTTGAGCTTGATGAGCATCTAAGCTTAGCTCAGGCTCGTGGTATTAAAGGCGGGGGATCTCACCTTTTTGGTCTTATTAAACGAATCAAGCAGGCATCGGTCATGTTGGATGAGCACTACCGCTGTCCGCCGGATATAATTGAGTTTTCGAATAGGTATGTATATGAAAACCAACTGCGTACCATGCAGTGGAAGATGCTCGGTTCCCCACAGTCGGTGATTGTTGATAATAGTGAATCTCGAGTACCACCCAGCGAACGGGTCCGTTCTGGAAAGTACAAGGGCACTGAAATCAGCATGATCGATCGATTTTTCGTTTACGTAGCTCGAACCATTCGACGTCTGGAGCGAGAAACCGGTCAGGAAATAGATCCAGAAACGGATGTGGCGATTGTCTACTTTCTTCTTAAAAACGAGGCCTATATTAAAGATAAAAAGAGTGAACTGCTGAGAAAGTTACCCAGGGGTCGAGATATTCTCGATGGAGCGGGCGCGGCTCTTCAGGGTAAAGAGCGGGATTATATCTTTTATCTATGGGATATGACTCGATACAATATGGCTGCATTTCGTCAAGGAGATGATGAAAGTAAGCGTAAGGGTGAGCTAAATGTCCTGATGAGTCGTCCAAAAAAGCGAGCGTATCATTTTCTCCATAGAGAATTTGACCAGCTTAAGCATCAAACCAGTTCGATATCAGACTACCTTATGCGTGTTCAGCAAAGGAGCTATCGTAACCGAAGTTTGTCCAGTGAGCGAGGTTCTGGGTTGCTCATGCGGATGCTACTCGAGCGAGCACTGTCTGAAGATGGGGTAGAGCGCAGCGAGCTTCAACTGGAGGTCCCCATTGGTAACCAGTTACTTGGTGTTGATCTCATGTGGCTCCCTCCTAAGAAACGAGAGGAACAGTCTTCAATTGGACTGGTAGATCTGAGTATATTTGGCAGTAGTAGAGATCCTGGTCAAGATGTGGTGGACTATTTCTTTCAGGTGCAGCGAGCGATACCACGGGTCCAACCAGTATTTGGCTTTGTACACGAGTTTGCTCGTTCGTCTTCGGTGGTGATAGCTCGGCTTAAGTCACTCGCCCGGCAACGAAAAGAGGATTAAAGTCTTACTCTTTAAGCGAAAACTATTGATCTCACTCCCTATCATTTTTACTGAGATGTTATCGCCCACAAGGAGCTTTGATGGCTGAAGCTGAATTGTGTTCTAGCAGCCTGTTGATTTGTCCATGTGTGTAGCTATCGAGCCAGGATTTTCGAGAAACGCTCTGACGACGAGGCGAGCGTACCTGGCGGTGCGTGACCGAGGAGAGACTTTTAGTGGTCAGAAAGTTTCACGCAAAGACTGGCCGATAGATGCGTGCAGGGCTAGATCAACAGGCTGCTAGGGGGTGTCTTTACGCTCCGGCTACGGAGATGATGCCGTGTCCCACGTTTGTGAGGGGTCGTGCTCGGAGGGAGGGTACCGGGATGTATTGGGTCGAGTGGCCCGAAAAGGGGGCGAAACCACCGACACCCTCACAAACGCGGGAAAGAGTCAGAACGCGGTCCGGAGTTTATAGACACGCCCTAGCAAGAGAACGGTTGCTTCTGTGTTCGAGCCGTTTCTGTATAGTGTGCTGGGAGTTGATTTAGTGATTCGCGAAGCTGTTGCTCACCAAGCTCAAGGAGCTTCTCGCCCCGATTCAGAAGATCCTCTACAGTGTGAAACCAACGAGTATATTGATCTATGAAGTTTCGGCCCAGCTCGGTAGGTGTTTTAGCCATACGTTCCGCTGCGTAGCGTTCAATTTCAATTTCTAGAAACATAGTCTGAATAATGGGCGTGCTGAACGAGAGGAAAATATCACCTCCCTCAATGATAACCTTTTGACGTATGATATCAAGAGTTTGGTAGGGATCCGTTTTTATCAGAGCGTCAAGATGTAACTCGGAGATATCGGGCGGACTATAGTTTATTTGGCATTGTGAGGAGAATGATTTGCCTAAATCTAGCAATTTCCGTGTTTTCTGATTGGCTTCTCGTGTATCCTGAATTTGTGCTAAGAGCTGTTGCTGTTTAGAAGACTGCTCTGTTTGGTCTTTCGGCAGACAAGCAGCTAGCAGGAGGGGGCGGGGATCAGTACCCTTTCTGAGAGAGGTTAAGAGCTCAGGTAGTTCGCCAACTTCGGTACGTGGAATATGAAGACCACGGGCCGTTGCGTTGATAACCCGGCCTGAGTAGTCTGCAATGTCGAGATCAAATTGCCGTTGGAATTCCAGCCACCGGGAGGTGGTGGTGACGGTATCGCCTCGGGAGCCTTTGGCCTCAATTGCAGGCTGTGTGTTGAACCACTTGATCCTATTTCCGGTTGCAGTACCCTCAGCGTGTGTATTGCCGTTTTCGGCAAAACATAAATCTTGTCCAACAAGGATAATGGGATTACATCCCGCTAGAGCAGCGATTCGAAAGGCTAAGTTACCTGCGGAACCACCAAACTCAAACTCTGGTTCATCAACACCTAGCCATTGATGAAAATCTGCGGAGCGAAAAATCAGAGCAAGCGGGCCTTGGTAGTTAGATAGTATACTTGGTTGCAGTACTGGACAACATGCAAGTACTGTGTCCGGCGCTTCAAGATTCTCAAAATGACGAATGGTCATCTCTACGCGCTCTCGAGAGGTGGCGACATGTGGGCGAATTCCAGCAGCCTGTAAGATGCGTATAGATGTGTCGGGACAAAAAATAGGTACTTGGTCTTGAATGGGTTTTAAGTATGGAAGACTGGCTTGTAAGGAAGGGCCCGCAGAAGCAACGATCGCGGGACGGCCTTTTAATATGTCTTTGAAAGCCCAGATGCTTTTCGATCGAGAAAGTATAGGTAGGTTGTGACAAATGTTTTCAAGGCCAAGCAAGACATCATTGTAGTCGTTGCCTATCATACGGGCACCGTTTTTCACTGAGTCTAAGAATATATTGGATGCTGCAACAACATAGTTGGGATATCGATGGGCAGCTCCGTGGGGTACAACCTGAGCAATACTTTTGCAGAAAAAATTATAGCGAGCATGGATGGTGTTCACGTTGAGCCTGAGTTTCAGCTCGTCGAGTGTTTGACCTATTTGCCAATCGACATGTTTATGGGCAATGGCAGAACGTAAATCAGTCATTCGTATTGCGCACTGGAAAAGGGCTACATCGGGCTCAACAACGAGGATAGTGCGATCTCTACCTTTGAAGAGTTGGAGAAGCGCATTGAGCTCCAGGCCGAGACCCAGCCCGAAGAGTCCGACCAAACGGCATTTCTGGATATCTTCGCGGCGTTGTAGCTGCTCCAGTGCGCTAGTAACAGTAGGTGTATACCATTTCTCCTGGTTGTTGGTGTCCAATAAATTGAGCGTTCCGTCAGGATCTTGGACCGTCCGTAGTGATGAAGGAGAGAGTGTGCTGGCAAGCTCGACGAGCTGCGGTCGATGCTCTTGTAGAGCAGCCATATTGGCGTCAAAGAATGGCCCGTGCATGCAGTCCCTTTTCATCGGCTGCTAGAGCATTAATGACAGTGTGGTGACGAAGATTGGTTCGGGCTGCAGTGGAGATTCAGTTTTTTGCTAACAATGCGCACTCGACCTCAGTAGGTCTTCGTCTTAAAGTTTGTCATGTTTCATGACGTATGAATTCGTCGATATTGGCAGAGCGTCTATGCGCTTACGTCGCATTGGGACCGGAAAGCCTACGATCCTACTCGATGCTGGTTGGGGTCACTGGTCCACCGTGTGGATACGTATCCAGGAGCTCCTAGCTACTCAGTTCCAAACGGTTGCCTTCGACCGAATGGGACTAGGTGGGAGTACACGAGTGGGATCGGATCGGCACGCCTTTCAAATAGTAGACGAACTGCAGGCCGCCTTGCTTGCGGCTCAGGTCGCGGGACCATACGTGTATGTTGGTCATGCCATAGGTGCTGTCCACGCACGAATTCATGCACGACGAGACCATCGGGTCCAGGCTATGGTCTTGGTTGAACCTATTGTTGAGACTTTGGCTATGCAGCGGGTCTTCTCTAATTATCGTTACGGCCTTGAGAAATCCTACCGGCGGGCATTGAGGTCCGCACGGTGGGGAGTGATTCAACCCACAGCGTGGTTGTTAGGGTGGCCGAAATTTGGCCGGAATTTACCATCAACAGGTCGCCGAGATCTCCGACGGGGCTATCGTCGGTCGGTTATGCAGACCGTATTGGATGAACTGGACTCGTGTGAGCAAAGTATGCAGCAGCTCGCTGGGGTGGGCAGTCCCGCGGTACCTATACATGTACTATCAGCCGGTCGAGACTGGTTGTTTGCCCGCCGGGACGGTCATGAGAATCATGTACAGGTGATGCATCGAAAACTGGCTTCGATGTCGCCGGTTGGATTTCATTCTGTTGTCCCAAATGCAGGGCATAATCTACATCTAGAGTATCCGCGGGAGGTGTTGTCAGCGGTTCAAGGACTCGTTAAGAAAGTGTGCTAGCAGCCGGTTGGTTTGGCTAGGTAGCTCTTCTTCGGGAGGTTCTTTCGGTGGAATATCTCGAGCGGTCCGCCTCCTTATTGGTTACATACCCTTTGTGTACTCTCATTTTTTGCAAAAAAATTTCAGCGATAGTCTAGGGCTGTTTTTATACTCCAGCTGTGGAAATGCCGCCTTAGCCTGCGTTTGTGAGGGGTCAGCGTCGGAGGGAGGGTACCGCACGTACCGGGCCACGAGGCCCGAAAGGGTGGCGAAGCCACCGACTCGTAGCAAATGCGGGAAACAAGTCAGAACGTGGTTCGGAGTTGCAAGACACGCCATAGTGTTGGCGATCGTGGCTCAGTCAAATCAACGGCTGCTAGAGCCAGAATACGGCAAAGACCCCTTGAATTGCTTCTGTAAGAATCACCAAGCGGTCGCGCAGCGGGGCACAGCCCGGCGTAGAAGCAGTCACTTGGGTTCAACCCAAGTGATTTCTGCTGTAGTCTTGAGCTGTCTATCTTTATCATCAATAAGACTCCCTTGCTGACCGGATAGATGTTCGGCTGTCCTCCCAGAACCTATGAGTTGCCGAGCCGTACTTGGGTAAAGCACAGTATTGTACCCCTCCGATCAACAAGACTTTGAATTACATAAGTCAGCTATTGTCAGCCACCTTTGGCAAGACGCTCCGCATTGTTGTAGCTTCACAGCCGGTTGATCTAGCCCTGCACGCATCTATCGGCCGGTCTTTCCGTGAAAGGTCCTGACCACTAGCAGGCCATCGGAAAAGTGGGATGGGTGATCCGCGAAGTATCTTTTCCGTGGACCGCTCCGGATGAAGAGGGCGCATACAACCGATGAAAGGCGAAGCCGGTCCAGACGTTCCACGGAAAAAAACCCGCGAAGCGCCTAACTCACTTTTCCGATGGCCTGCTAGAAGTCTCTCCTCGGTCGCGTACCGCCAGGTACGCTCGCCTCGTCGTCAGAGCGTTTCACGAAAAGCCTGGCTCGATAGCTACACACAGGGCTAAATCAACCGGCTGTTCAGTGAAAAACTATCCTGCTACACCCACCGCGTCCCAGGCTTCGCTAATGATCTGTGAAGTACGCTGATCCTCGGCGAAAATATCATTAGCGGATTGTAGTGTGGCTCTTCTTGCGTCACGAAAGGTACTAGCTGGTTGAAGGTAATGTTGGAGAGCGTGCATCCATATTTGACCCGCACTACGCATGGCTCGTTCCATATCGCCACTATAGTGGGCTTTGAGACCGATTGTATGACCACCTAGGCGGTGTTGACCACCTTCAACGCTCAGATAAAAAGCATGGTTTTGTATGCCGGAGGAGTAATGAACATCAATGTTCTCTTGATAGTTGTCAAAATGATCAAGAGACCTTCCATCAGCGAGAGGATCATCCATAAATCGAAGTGCATCGTCGTCTGAGCCATGCGGAGTAAATGTATCCTCACCAAGACGCCAGTCGAACGGATGAACATTTGAAGTTTCTGGATCTGCAGATTGGGTATGCCACCATTCGAATAGAGTGCCGATGATGTCGCTATAGGATTCGTTTAGCCCACCTGATTCCCCTCTGTAAATGAGTCCTGCGGACTTCTCCGTGATTCCATGAGCAAGCTCATGACCAATAATATCAATGGTTGATAATCTACCAAATGTTTGGTTGTCACCGTGTCCGATATGAATGACATCTTGATACCAGAATGCATTGTTGTAGTCTTTCCCAACGTTAGTCAAAGCTTGTAGTTTCAGCTGTCGATTATCCAACGATCTCAATCCAAAGAAGTCCTGCAAAAAGTCTAGGAAGGTTGTGGTGGCGTAGTGCGTTTCGACGGCCGCCTTGATTCGGTTCGAGGCTTGTGGTCCACCCCACGTATCGTCAGCGCTTACAAATGGGCTTCCGAGATCAAAATGTCCCGCGATTTGTTCGGGATCTTGCTCTTGCGCGTCGCGGGTCTCTGCGTAGTCTTTGGGCGTTCGAAGCTCGTAGCCAGCGGTGCTAAGGGTTGTACGGAGCTGTACAAAACCAACTAAGTCCCCAAAATCGTCAGCTTGATCTGCGCCAGGGCTAAACTGTCTCACCCTACGAAGAGTAGGGTGTTCAGTGAGGTTGATGTGGGGATCGTGGCCTCGGATTTGGTCCCAGGATAATAGTACGTGGTCAGAAAGTGCATCGATCAGCAGGTGGGGAATAAGAGGGAGAGACTGAGTCTCGGCACGGGATAGGCAGAAATCTGCCATGCGAATGTAGTAGGCTAACTGGATAGTCCGGGCGGAGCCGCGGTAATTGACCAACTCAATGGACGTGGTTTGAATGGTATCATGGCTACATCCATAGTAGTTTACAACAAAGTTCCGGGCGATGGCGTCGACTTCATCAATAGTGTGTACGTGGGTGTTAGACGGCACGAGAGATGAAAATGGTTGCCATAGATCTGTGGATGTTCCGGAGAACTTAATCTCGCCATCGGGATGAATTTGTGCGAGAAAGTATTCCCCGAATAGTGACCGACGATCGTACTCGATACCTAAACGCACATGGATAATGCTTTGCGCATCAACATCTATACGAAGTGGCACAAGGCGGTGAAAGGTACCTGGGCGTAAGATGGTTTCGTTTTTGCTGCATTCTGGTCTAAAATGGTCGGGTAATTGTTGCTCAACGGTAGCGAGGATGTACTTACCTGCTTCACTTTGGAGTGTCACTGGTGTGCTAGGGGCTAGGGTCGACAATTGGTCCGAAAATGGTTGGGTGCTCATGATTGGGTGTGGCGGATCCTTTACGTTTTAGGCATACGATGCAAGTGCTTAGCCAGGCTGGTGATATGCGTTGGGTTGTTCATAGTGTTCCAGAGAATGCGAGGGTGGTGTGCTTATCGGATATACATGGAAATCGTGCTGCGCTTGAGGCGGTTTGGACAACTTCCAACCTGGATCAGGCAGAGTTGGTGGTGATGCACGGTGACCTGGTGAATCGGGGGCCGTGCTCTGATGTCGTTTGGGATATGTGTGTTTCCGAGCCTCGCTGGAGGTTGATCTCAGGTAATCACGAGCGATACGTCCGAAATCATCTTATACCAGGTGCTGCTCCGCAGGGTCGATGGGCTGAAATCCATTCTACCTCCGCCTGGACGTGTCGAAAGTTAGGAACTCGCGCACGTGGGCTCTTCGATTGGCCGGATGGTGTTATTCTTCAGTCACCGGGCCTTCCCGAGATTCGGGTGGTACACGCCTCGCTCTTAGGAGATGATCGAGGAGTAGGTCCAGGTGACTCACCAAAATATCAACGGATGGCCGCAGAGGGGCTGTGGTCACTTCTGGTTGTTGGCCATATTCACCGGTGTTATGACTTTTGGGCAGGCACGACGCAGGTACTAAATGCTGGATCCGTGGGATCCGCCTCTGATGGGGTGCACCAGGCTGGATGGGTTGAGCTACGGGCGCTTCCGACCGGATGGTCAACGACCATTCACCGAATACCGTACGATGAACAGCGTGCAGATGACGATTTCTACCACTCTGGTTTTTTGAGCGAAGGAGGGCCAACGGCAAGATTGATTTACCGCGAATGGCAGCTTGCGCGCCCGGTGATAAGACCATGGTTCGAGCGGTATGTAGAGCGAGTATTGCAGGAGGAGCTTTCGATCGAAAAAGCGGTTTCAGACTATCTGGAGGAACTGGATGAGGACTTATAAACTTAGGCTGAGGCCAAAGTTAAGGCCGTAGAAACCGTCGCTATCAAATGCGAAGCCATATGGCTCGGTGAGATTCATCCACAGCCCGGCATGGGCGGTAAGCAAACCAGCGATAGAGGCTTCCACAAAGGGTTCGATGGCGACCTGTGCGTCGGAGCTAGCGTATGCTTCCGGTAGTACGGCGGTTTGGATTCTTAGGCCAATTCCTGCAATCCCCAGCAACGGTAGCATGGCTTGGGCCCCGGCCTGAAATCCGACACCATCGGCGTCACTACTGACATTTGCGGTGCTAAATAGGGCGATAGGGGTGATATCGCCGGCTACTTGGATGGGACCAACATTGAGCTCAGCTTCAGCAGTAGCGGTGAGCCCAAAAGTCTGAGGTGCATACATGAAGGCATTGTATCCCCCTCGAGTTGCAATATTAGCACGTGCGATGTTTATTGCGTTGGTTCTGTCTGGGTTCGAGAGGGGAATTGAAGCTCCAACTCCCAGACGAAGGGTTAAAATCTTTATGTCGAAGGTATGTAGTACATTAAAGTAGGGATTAAAAAAGACAACATCGTCCGTCTTTTCTTCGTTATTAAAGAAACCGTTGGAATTGGCGAAGCCCCATCGTCCACGAAAAGCTAACTGACCGGTCGTAAATTGTACGCCAAACTCCGGAGAATGAACGGTTGTTTCGTTTTGAGAAAAGAAGGTGTACTCCGCTTCAACATCCATAGCGGCTCGGGCGGGGGAAACTACCCCGACTAGGGTGGTTGCAGCGAGGAGAACGTGGCTACTGACGATCCCAAAGTGCTTCTGATTCAAAACCCTCATAGCAAGAGGTTAGTGGACTCGAAGAATGAAACCAAGCCATCATATGATGTGTCGACACGCACAGGATATATTTTGAGGGGGCTCGCCCTAGAACGTCGGATTGGTTGAAATAGGCCTTTGTTACTGATTCTTATAAGTTTTAGGCGTTGTGCTCGTGCCTCAAGGAGCGTCTTAGTCTTTGGGATTCATTCAGCCCCTCCGGCGCGCAAGCCTTAGAACTCACGAAAATGGTGTATGTCAGGCGATTTCAACCCATTGGTCTTGAACCAAGTCGAAGCCGAGGCGTGGGATAAAGCAGGGAAGTTCCTCAGCGGTAGGTGAGATTGCGCGGCGGTACCGGATGATTTCGGCTGGCAAATAGTGCAATAGCGGCAGCGTTGGTTACATTGATAGATGAGTTGCGTCCGAACATCGAAATGTGAAAAATTTTATCGCAGGCAGCAAGAAGGTCATCTGGCAGACCAAATTTCTCCGATCCAACTAACCAACATAACTGGGAACCTAGTAGTCGTGGCAATTCACAGATGTCTTGACTTAATGAGGCTATTTCGAGAGCTACGAGCTGAAATTGTTTTCTTCGAAGCTCCTCTATGTATGGTTGGGGTTGGGCGGAGTAAGAATAAGGAACCCAACGATCTGCGCTGCGCGCATTCCGATGTATCTTAACATTTGGTGGTTTGGATGCACGTCCGGAGAGATAGATATGCTCTACGTCGAACGCATCAGCGAGTCGAAATAGTCCACCAACATTAGCCGGGTTGTGCACATCGTGAGCCCACAAGCGAAGAGGAGACGAGACGCGTGAACTGGGCCATGCACCAGGGGGTGAATTCATTTTTGATAGTCCTCTCATCATTATCGTAATCCCCAGTGTGTTAAGACGATACACTTATGTAATCATCCTTGAGCCGACGCGACTGAAAGCTTACATGTGCTCATATGAAAGATTTTACTCATGCAGTCGTTCAAACCATTGGAGAAGATGGTCGAGCTCGATCCGTGCTATTGGATATAGAGACTGCTTCACAATTAACCAACGCGAAAGTGAGTCAGCTCGTGGCCGCTGGATCTTCCATAGAAAATATTCCCCCAGAAGTTCAGCAAATTCTAAGCTGGGATTTGGCGGGCATGAAACGGGCTCTGGTCGAGGGTGAGAAACGGGGAGAGATCTCAGCCGATTCATCAATGGAACAAATCGAAAAGTATCTCAAGGACTATCAACAACGCCATAAAGTTGATTTTGGCTTGCCCAAACTTACCTGAACTTGGTTTCGCCTAACGCTAAATGAGGTTTAACGCTAAATGAGGTTTGCCTTGCCAGGCACAGCTCAGTCCTCTTTGGTGATTTAAGATGCTGAATATGTTGAATCCTCCGCAGCACTACAGCGGAAATCACTTGGGTTGAACCAAAGTTCCTGCTTCTACGCTGGGCTATGCCGCGCTGCGCGACCCCTTGTTGATTCTCACAGAATCAATTCAAGTGGTCTTTGCTGTGTAGCCGCTATTTGCCGTTGATTGTTCCCTCTGGATTTTAGCGATAGTTCTAGCTAGGGCATGTCTTTAAACTCTGGCTGGGGTGATGACGCTTTATCCAGCGCTTGTGAAGGGCCGGCCCCGGAAGATACTGGATGTACTGGGCCGAGGGCCCGAAAGGGTGGCGAGCCAACGACCCCTCAAAAATACAGGAAACAAGTCAGAATGCGGTCCGGAGCTTAAAGACACGCCTAAACCACCGGCTGGAAATCCTCTCCGGGTAGCAACGGACGTGGAGTGAATTTGCTGGTCACCATTCGGCGGGTTCGATGTAAACGATGACGTGGATGCTAAAGCCACCCGGCCGCTTGGTACAAGCTGGTTACGAGGTGAACCAGAAGCTCAACCTTTTCTACCACAAATCTACACAGACTCTGTTCAGCGCAGGCTGTCTGTGAATCGAGCTGCCAGGGTTTGTGCGGAATCGAAGGCTGTTTTGGCTTTGAGGGAGAGTTGGGACTCTAGCCGACCAAGAGCGCTGGAGGCTTGGGGGCGGTTGGCTGCGGGGCAGGCCACAGTGGTGATTACTGGTCAGCAAGCGGGTCTTCTACTTGGTCCAAGGTATACTTTTCATAAAGCGCTGAGCGCAATTCTCATTGCCCAAGCGCTCGAAGCAGAAACCAGAGTACCGTGCGTGCCGGTTTTTTGGGTTCAAGACGAAGATCACGATTTTCCAGAAGTTGCCAGTTACGCCTGGATAACTCGTGCAGGGAAGCTCCGGCACTATCAGTTATCTGACGAACAGCCGCGAGTTCCAGTTGGAGATCGTCAAATCCCGACTTCGATTCACAAAGTCTTGGACGCTTTGGAGGCTGACCTTTCAGGAGAGCCGTTTGCGGATGAAGCTTTTGCGTTGACTCAAATCTGGCGAGATCGGTCATCTTGGTCTGAAGCGTTTTGCGAAACTCTAGTTGAGGTCTTTCGGGATGAACCGCTGCTGGTGATAAGAGGGCGCAGCAATGAGATGAGTGCGCTTGCACAGAGTTATCATCACCTAGCGCTCGAAGAACGAGAACCAGTGGAGACTTGTCTTCGTGAACAAACTTCTCGAATTGAGGCGGCTGGGTTTAAGATTCAGGTCCCGATTGTCACAAAGCGCTTCTTGTCTTTTTACCAGCCGGACGGTGTTGGCTCACCAAGATATCGCTTTGATGTTACTCCGAACGGTTGCCTCAGAATACGTGATCGAACGTGGACCTTGCCGGAGATCCTTGAAAGCTTGCACAAGGAACCACAACGGTTTAGCACCTCCGCCTTGCTCCGCCCCATTGTTCAAGACGGTGTCTTCCCGGTAGTTGCTCAGATTGTTGGTCCAGGCGAGGCATCGTATTTGGCGCAGCTAGAACCTACTAGGCAGTTGTTTGGGGTTCCAACTCCGATGGTCATCCCACGTGGCCAGGCCCGATGGATTGAGCCTCCTGTACGCCGGTGCTTAATGGCGATGCACGCAACTGCTGACGAGGTCTGTGGAGATCGGTACGCGTTTCTGACCCGGCGCTCGACAATATCCTCGTCACCAGAACGCCTTAGGGAGCAGGTGTTGGGGGTCCTTAGTGAACATCTTCTTAACTTTGGTGAGCTCTCACCGGTCTTAGATAAAGCTAGACGTAGAACGTTCCGAAGTGTTCAGAGGAATATCGACCGGTTTGTGGGACAGATGACACGCCAGTTAGCGACACAAGATCAGCTGGCGGTTTGGCGTCTATCTGTCGCTAGGACTGCATTACTCCCTAAGCAACACCCGCAGGAACGATTTCTTGGCATATTGGACCTGGTAGCTCGCTATGGCTCGGCTCAGCTCAAGCACCAGTTTAAGGCGGAGTACCAACCATACACCCATCAAAAAATGGAGTTCACTCTGTGACACGACAACGTTTTGGTATAGCCACCGTCTGTTTGTCTGGAGTGGGGGGTAGTGGCATTGTAGCCGCAGAAGTAGCTATCGGCTTAGCGCAACGCGGTCATCGCGTACATGTTATTTCGGACCGGCTACCATTTCGCGGTAAAGAACTTGCAGAGGCCGGTGTACGGCTCCATGAGGCGCATCTGCCGCATTCCCC
This sequence comes from Myxococcales bacterium, assembly GCA_019634385.1. GTDB lineage: Bacteria > Myxococcota > Kuafuiibacteriia > Kuafuiibacteriales > Kuafuiibacteriaceae > JAHQVK01. Next base: position 39,269 of record JAHQVK010000175.1, read on the forward strand.
ATCTTTGGTTTACCCCCCTATCACTTTGGCACTTGCCTCTACGTTGGCTGAGGTTGTTGCTCAAGAAAAGCTTGATCGAATTCATGTTCATTATGCGTTACCCAATGCGGTAGTTGCACAGCTTGCTAGGAGTGTTCTTGGGCCCGAAGCTCCGCGCTCGATAGTGACATTGCATGGCACCGATGTATCTCCGCTTGGTGGGGATCCGGCTTACTGGCCAGTATTGCGGCGGGCTCTCTCTGACGCATCAATACTTACAACTCCTTCTCAGTATTTGGCGGATCAAGTATCGGACATTTTTAAGCTTCCGAATACCCATCAGCCGTGGGTTATTCCTAATTTTGTTGATGTTTCTCGTTACGCTGGAGGTCCCGATCTATTGGAGCGTTCGTTCACTGTTATCCATGCGTCAAACTTTCGACCAGTGAAGCGAGCCTTGGATGCTGTGCTAGCGTTTGCCCGTTTGGCTAAGGTTGAGCCCGCTCGTATGATAATGGTAGGTGACGGGCCACAGCAACCAGAGGCTAGAGCGTTGGTGGACAAACTGGGTCTGTTGGACCAAGTACGGTTTGTGGGGGTGCACAACCAAATAGTAACTTTTCTGCGGGAAAGCGACGTAGCATTGATGCCTAGTGCTAGCGAAAGTTTTGGACTATTTGCGCTGGAGGCCTTGGGTGCGGGTCTGCCGGTGGTGGCGTCGCGAGTGGGAGGGCTGACCACTGTCGTTCGTGAAGGTGAGACCGGTCTACTTGCTGAGGTTGGAGATATAAACGGTTTTGGGCAGTGTTTGATTCATCTGGCTCGGAATGCTTCCTTGCGACGCCAGTTGGGTAGAGCTGGAAGGATAGATGTGGAACGTAGGTTTCATCCTAATGTGGCTATTGATAGATATGAGTCAGCAATAGAAGCAGTGGATAAGGTATAAGGTATCGTGAGGGAAATGATGGTTTTGGGGTTGTTGACGGCGATGACTTCTGGGTCCGCGGCAGAGATTGCTCACCGGCTAGAGCGACTACGAAGTCCGGTGAGAGTACTTTATGTCGCTGCACATCCGGATGATGAGAATACTCAGTTGTTGACCTGGTTGTCTCGTGGACGTAAGGTCCGAGCGGCATATCTATCACTTACTAGGGGAGATGGGGGACAAAATCTAATAGGTCCCGAACAGCGTCCTCTGTTGGGAGTTATGCGAACCCACGAGTTACTTGCCGCTCGTAAACTGGATGGGGCCGAACAGCTGTTTACTCGCCTGCGAGACTTTGGCTACTCAAAATCTGCGGATGAGTCTCTAAAGAGGTGGGGGGAAGAGTTTGCACTTTCCGAAGTAGTCTATGCATTTCGGTCGTTTCGACCCCACGTAGTTATAACGCGGTTTCCGGAAGTTGGTGACACTCATGGGCATCATTTGGCTTCGGCCCAGCTTGCCCGTCGGGCTATGCAAGCAGCCAATGATCCAAAAATGTTTCCCGAGCAACTTACTCGAGGATTGAAGCCATGGAAGACTCACCGTCTATTTTATAACTTCCCCCATTTTTTTCGGCGAAGAGGTGTGATGCCACCCCCCGACTCGAAGTATGAGATCGATATTGGGGGCTATGATTCCTGGTTGGGACAGTCGTACGGCGAGATATCAGCTCTGTCGCGGTCGATGCACAAGAGTCAGGGATTTGGCGCAAGTGCTCGTATTGGACCGTGGAAGGAGACCTTGGTTCTTCTTGAGGGATCTCGTCCGCAACAAGATGACCCGCTATCTGGATTACCCACCTGGATGACCGTGCCCGGCGGTGGACCATTCGCGGAGGCGATCGAGCAAGCAAACCGGGCCATGGATGGTCGACTGCCATCAGCTGTGATTCCTTGGCTTGGAAAGGCTCACAAAGCAACCGAGGGTATAAAAGACCCGATCTTGCGAGAAGAGCTTCGTGCGGCAGTCGAGTCACTACTCATAGATGCTGCTGGATTACACCTCGAAGCGCGGACAGAGAGTGCTGAAGTTGAACCAGGTGCTAGGGTATCGATCGAGGTGCAGGCTTTAGCACGAACACCTGGAGCAAGTGTTGTTCTTAGGAAGGTCTCGGGTCCTGGGTTTGAAGATATTCCTCGGATGGTTCTCGATGGAAAGAATGTCTATCGTTTTCAGGCCTCAGTAGAGGCTGATGCGTCAATGGGACCGACCCGGCCGCACTGGTTGGAAGTACCTGCTACACCCGCTCGGTATATGAGTCCCGAAATAGACCATGCGCAGCAACCCACAGTACCTGCTCCGTTCCAGGTTGCATTTGAAGTAGGTATCGGAGGCGTTGGGGTTCGAGCCGAGCGCCCGATACAGCGTCATTGGGTAGATCCGGTTGAAGGGGAGCGTACGGAAGCCTTGGAAGTGGCTCCAGCGGTGAGTGTTACTCCGGAGGTTGGCGTGGTGGTGGTTCCAAAAGGTCGAGGTCAGTCGCTGTCGGTTGAAGTTCGGGCTGGGCCCAGAGGGTTCTCGGGTACCATCGGCTGGCAGGGGGCGGACGGGGCGATTACTCCGGAAAGGCAAAGAGCAACGCTTAAGCCAGGAGCCGTGACTCGTCTAGAGTTCCAGGTTCTCGGATCATTGCGGGCGCGCAGCTCAGTAAGAGGGACCTTTGCCGGTGATGGAAAGAAGCCCCAGCCGGCGTGGACCCGGCAGGTGATTGACCATTCTCATATTTCTCGGATGACTTACCGGTCACCCTCCGCTGTAGAATTGGTCCCGGCTGAACTTTCCGTGCCGGAGGGGCTTTTTGGTTATGTCCCCGGCTCAGGTGACGTGGTGGCTCCGATTTTGGCTCGATTGGGGCTTAATTTAGAAACCCTGGATGACCAGGCGTTGCTAAATGGTGAGCTTAACCGTTTTCGAGCCATACTGCTTGGTATCCGAGCGTTTAACGTCAACCAAAGTTTACTCCGAGCTCGGGATAAACTTATGAATTATGTGAGGCAGGGCGGCACGCTAGTTGTCCAATATAATACCAAAAATTGGTCGTCAAAATTGGATGTGGCCTTTGGTCCGTATCCTATATCTATCTCAAGATTGCGCGTGACTGATGAAGGAGCATCGGTAAATATTTTAGCACCAGAGCATTTTCTTTTGACCACTCCGCACCAGATTACGAACAAAGACTTTGATGGTTGGATACAAGAGCGAGGTTTATATTTTGCTGAGTCTTGGAATAAGGCTTATATACCGCTGTTTTCGATGAATGACCCCGGCGAAAGTCCTTGTGAAGGGAGCACATTGTATGCGCCATATGGCAAGGGGCATTACATTTTCTCTGGCCTCTCTTTTTTTCGTCAACTACCAGCTGGTAACGCGGGAGCTCTTCGACTGCTCATCAATTTTCTTGAAGCCAGTCGTTCGCAAGGAGAGAAATCATGAGGTCGGTAAATGGAGAAGAAGAACCGCCGCCGTCGGTGCTTGGGTCTTGGGTGCAACTATATATACTTGAAATCGTCGTATTGGTGGTTCTAGTGGCTCTTTTTGTTGGGATTGGACGATATTACCAATGACCGCTATCGATTGGGGTGTTCTTGTAGGCACGATTTTGGCGATTGTTTTCTATGGGATATGGGCTTCACGACGAACTAATACGGTTGAAGCATATCTTCGCGGTAGCGGGCAGTTTGGGTGGATGACGATTGGGTTGTCTGTTATGGCAACCCAAGCGAGTGCCATAACGTTCTTGTCTACTCCAGGGAAAGCCTTCGAAGATGGCATGGGCTTCATACAGTTCTACTTAGGTCTGCCTTTAGCCACGATCGTTGTTTCTGCTGTTTTTATTCCTATGTTCTATCGGTTAGAAGTATATACAGCATATGAATACCTGGAGAAGCGATTCGACCTAAGAATGCGGCTCATTGGTGCAGCTATTTTTCTCGTTAGCCGAGGTATTGCAACTGGGTTTACAATATATGCCCCGGCGATAATACTATCATCGATATTGGGTTGGTCGTTGAACCTTTTGATCGTCGTCATTGGAACCTTGGTGATCGTGTATACGGTATCGGGGGGTACAACCGCAGTTAGCTACACTCAGAAGCAGCAAATGATTGTGATTATGCTAGGTATGATATTGGCGGCGGGTACGCTTGTCTGGGCTCTACCGTCAGGCGTTGATGTAGATAGTGCAACAGCGGTGGCTGGTGCACTAGGGCGGATGCAGTTCATAAATTTTGAGTTGGATTTTCAGGAACGCTATAACCTTTGGTCTGGCCTGATTGGTGGATTTTTTCTGCAACTTTCGTATTTTGGCACCGACCAGTCCCAGGTTCAGCGATATATTGCTGGGAGATCCCTTGTAGCGGGGCGCTTGGGGTTGTTGTTTAATGGATTCGTAAAGATTCCGATGCAGGCATTTATTCTGTATGTCGGTATTTTACTTTTCGTATTTCACATCTTTGTTCGCGGACCAGTGTTCTTTGATGATGTTCGGTGGAGCCAAGTAGATGAAGGCCGTCGAACCGAGATTGAGGAGGCGTTTGACGAGGCGTTCGTCGTCAGGAAATCAGCCGCCTTGGCCTATGTTCAGGCTCGCAAGCAAAGGCAAGACGTGGGTTTTTTTGCGGAACGCTTGCAAGTGGCGCAAGGAGAGGTGCAGCGCGTTCGCGAGCAGGCTAAGGCCTTGATTTCTTCTTCAGGGGTTGCGGACAATGACGGGGACTATATCTTTGTTCAATTTGTGCTCTCGACGTTGCCGCGAGGGCTGGTGGGATTGCTCATTGCGGTGATCCTATCCGCGGCGATGTCAAGCACCGCGAGTGAGTTGAATGCGCTAGGCACCACGACAATGGTTGATGTCTTCAAGCGGCTGGGCTGGGTGGGGGGTTCCGAAGCCCGAATGTTGTTGGTTTCTAAGGGACTTACGGCGTTTTGGGGTGTGGCGGCGATCGCTTTTGCCGCTTTCGCTAGTTTGTTTGACAACTTGATTGAGGTTGTTAACTTACTCGGATCCATATTTTACGGTCCAGTGTTGGGCATTTTCATCGTGGCCTTCTTTCTCAAGAGGGTCAAAGGGCGATCCGTTTTTGTGGGCACTCTCATTGGCCAGCTGATGGTGTTCGTGTTGCTTGGGATGGGGCAGCTCAGCTATTTGTGGTTCAACGTGGCTGGGTGCTTAGTGGTAGTGATGGTTGCTTGGAGTGTCGAGCGTGTTCTGCCTCAGCCAGTGATGTCGTCAGAGGCAGGGTAGGAAAGGTTCGTAAACGATTGGCCTGGGTAGCAATACAGTCTAGGTCCTGCTTTGTGCTTCGCTTCATCCGGACTGGTCTCATCTTTTTGAGCGTGTGGGTACTCCAGGGGTGTTCGTCTCGCACTATGCCGGATGCAACCGACGAAGGGGAGCTTCTTTTGGTGGATGGTCCGGCGTTGAATCGGCGCATTGATGGGTTGGTAGGCTCACCAGCGGTAGTGGTTAACTTTTGGGCTACATGGTGCGAGCCGTGTCTTGAGGAGTTCCCAGGCTTTGTGAGTGTTGCCCGAGCGTATGCCTCAAAAGAGGTGAAAGTGCTCTTTGTGAGCATGGATTTTCCAGATGAGCAGGAGCCGGTGCTGGCCTTTCTTCGTGAGGCGGGTGCTTCATTACCAAGCTATCTTCGGCGGGGTAAAGATCATGACTTCATTATGACAGTCCATAGTTCTTGGTCGGGGGCGTTGCCCGCCACCCTCATATATGGATCCAAGAAAAAGATTCGCTACTTTTGGGAAGGAAAGGTCGACGAAGCCCAGCTACGTAAAGCTCTAGATGAGCTTATTGCTGAGGCTTCGGCTGATAGGAAATAAATCATGAAATTATCTATGACGTCATTGATAGCAACGACCGGGCTGATGCTGAGTCTAGCATGCCAGAGCAACTCGGAGACTTCACATGAGGCGACTCATGTAGAGCCAGCGGCTGCTGCCGCCACTCAACCTTCGAGGAATTCTGCGGAGCATTCGAAAACGCCCTCTGGAGATACTCATGAGGCGAAAAAATATCGAGCGACTAGTAAATTAGCGATTGGTGATACCGCCCCAGCTAAAGATGTAGAGATGAAGAATGTAGATGGCCAGATGGTAACCATTGCTAAGGTTGCACAAAAAAAGGGAACGTTGGTTGTATTCACTTGTAACCATTGTCCTTTCGCTAAGGCTTGGGAGGGCCGCATCGCCGCTCTTGGTAATGAGTTTCTTTCTCAGGAGGTTGGGGTGATCGCGATTAATTCGAATGATCCCAAAAAGGCACCTGAGGACGGATTTTCAGCTATGCAAAAGCGTGCTCATGAATTGGGAATGAAGTTCCCATATGTTGTGGATGCTGACTCTGGAATGGCTCGAGCTTATGGCGCAACAAAAACTCCGGAGCTATTTCTCTTCGCTGGTGATGGCAAGCTTGTGTATCACGGGGCGGTTGATGATAATTCTCGAGAGCCTGACAAGGTGGAGTCACACTACCTTCGAGATGCCCTGCAAGCGCTCGTTGCAGGCCATCCTATTAAGCAACCGGTGACAAAGGCGGTGGGTTGCTCTATTAAACTTAGAGCACAGAGCTAGGAGGTTTTTGGCTTTCTCCGCTGCCTATCATTTCAAAAAGATAGTTTGGAATACGACACAATATCTTTGCTAAGCGACGGAGGCCTTGGCAAACTGTGCTTATCGCTTCTTTGCCAAGACTGGTCCCTATTGACCGAAGGCCTGACCATAATCGTTTAATAAAATTGGGAGGTTGGGTTTTGTGTGCGGCCGGCGAGCGCGTTTCTTGGGCTTGCGGCTGGGCAGTGGGCATAGATAGAGTTTGTTCTGTGGATCTAGAGGCTAGGGAGGTTGTGATCCAATGATAGGTCGCGGTTGACGTTTCAGTATGGACGGGTGGTGGTGAGGAGGAGTAAACCGTGCGGGGGTTGATAGAGGTATCTGCAACATTGGTTGAAGTTGTTGTTGGTGTACCGGCTTTAGATGTAGAGTCGAAGCCGGAAATGGGACCGGGGAAGGTCGAGGACAGTGATGAGGTATCCACACTGAGGCTAGGAAACAATGTCTATGCCAACCCCAGAAATATATGAGATTTCACTCTTTCGTTCAGATAGTTGGGTGTTAGCATTCGCCGAACGTGCTTATGGCGTGTCTTCAAATTCCGGCCCGCGTTCCTACTTATTTCCCACATGGGTGAGGGGTCGTTGGCTTCGCCCCCTTTCGGGCCCCTCGGTTAGGTACATCCCGTACCCTTCCTCCGGGGCCGGCCCTTCACAAACACGGGATACGTCGTCATCTCCGCAGTCGAAGTTTGAAGATGAATTGATTCTGTAAGAATCAACAAGTGGTCGCGCAGCGGGGTATAGTCCGGCGTAGAGGCTGGGTTCAACCCCAGTGATTTCTGCTGAATTGTTGACGTTCAGATAGTTGGAGGCTGCCATCGACGAAGCAAGAGCGCATTGCTGACGACACTGATGCTCGAGAGGGCCATCATGGTGCCTGCGAGTATCGGTGTGAGCAGGCCAGCGGCTGCCAACGGGAGGCCGAGTAGGTTGTAGGTAAATACCCAAAAGATGTTATGGTGGAGTTTGACATGCATTTGTTGGGCAATATCTATGGCGGCCAAAACCAGCTGGGGGTCTGCTTTCATGAGGGTAATATCCGCCGCTTGCTTGGCTAGATCAGTTCCGGTGCCCATGGCTATACTCAGATTGGCTACAGAGAGGGCAGGGGCATCGTTGATACCGTCTCCGACCATGACTACTCTGTGCCCATCAGCTTGGAGGCGTTGAATGCACTCTGCCTTAGCCTCCGGTAAGATCTCACTTTCTACATCAGTGATACGGAGCTCTTTGGCGAGGGTTTCGGCGGTATGTCGGTTGTCTCCCGTGAGCAGAATTACTTTGAGATTTGCCCGGTGAAGGGCTTCAATGGCGGAGGGCGTGCTAGGGCGGAGGGGGTCTTCTACTGCAATACCTCCACAGAGCTTGTGGTCTATTTCTATCAGCATGACCGTTCCAACGCGTTGGTGACTGGTTATTAGGTTTTTATGGGCAACGAGATTGTGACCACGTTCGGCCATCCACTGGGGACTACCTATAGCTACTTCCATGTGAGCAAGACTATTGGTGGCTGAGCCCCTGAGGGTTGCTATTACTCCACGACCAGGAACAGCAACGAGTTCGGAGGGGGCTGAGCCTAAAGATGTTTGAGATGGATGGCTTTGCCAGGCTTGGACTACCGCCCGAGCCAGCGGGTGTTCGGAACCGGCTTGGGTTTGCGCTGCTAGTTCAAGCAAACGCTCTTCGGAGAAGATAGATTCAGGAAAAGACCAAGTATTTCGAACTTTTGGCACTCCGAGGGTCAGGGTGCCGGTCTTGTCCAAAACCACTGCTGATAATCGGAGCGCCTTTTCCATTGCCGCCGGACGACGAATGAGAATTCCGGCTCGAGCGGCGGTGCCCAGCCCAACCGCAATGACTGTGGGTGTAGCGAGACCCAAAGCACAGGGGCAGGCAACAACCAGAACGGCCACCGCGCGTAACACTGCCTCTGTTGGGGGGAGGCCAAGTGCCCACCATCCTCCGCCGGTACAGATAGCAAGCAGTACAACAGTGGGAACAAACACGGCCGACACCCGATCGATGGTGCGCTCTACCGAGGCTTTTTCTGCCTGAGCTCGTTCGACGACGGCGACAATTTGCGCAAGTCTACTGGTGTGACCAACATGGGTGGTCCGTACCCGCAGCATACCTGAATGATTAAGAGCTCCGGTGAGTACCTGGTCGCCTTCGTGTTTGCCAACGGGCATGGATTCTCCGGTCAACAGAGATTCGTCCACAGTGGAGGTCCCAGAAATGATTGTGCCGTCTACGGGGATATGTTCACCGGGCCGAACCACCACCGTGGTGTTGGTGCCTACGGCTTCAATGGGTACTTCAACCGTACCGTCAGGCGTTTCTAGACTGGCCCTGGTCGGATAAAGTTTGCTTAGGCCATCAAGGGCTTCCGTAGTTTGCTGTTTTGCTCTTCGCTCGATGAACTTGCCGCTGAGAATCAGGGTGAGAATCAACGCGGAACTTTCAAAGTAGAGCGGACCGTCGGTGATGAGACCGTATATGGACAGCCCAAGTGCGGCGGTAGTACCAAGAGCCACCAACACATCCATATTGGCGCCTCGGTGCCGGACAGCTTGCCATGCTCCAGCGTAGATTCGAGCACCAATGGTACCCTGAATGACCATAGCTAGTAGACACTGAGTCCAACCGGGTAGTTCCCACCGTACGCCGAGGGGATGTAGGAGCATGGGCAGTACAAGAGGAGTGCTGAATAGGACGGCGATCATCAGCAATTTCCGGTCCCGCTGCGCCTGTGCAGCCTGAGCTTGCTGACGAGCATTTCGGCCTTCTACAACGGAATCAACCGGATTCGCGGTGAAGCCGATATGCTCTACCGCATCTACCAAGGTATCGGAGGAGGCTGTACCTACGACCGAGGCGGTTTCGTTGGCAAAATTGACTCGGACGGATATCACTCCTGGGGTTTGTTGCAGGGTTCGTTCTATGCGCCGCGCGCATCCTGCGCAGCTTAGTCCACCCAGGGTCAGCCGTACCGGCTCCAGAACAGTAGTAGGGGGGAAAAGGCGATCATGTGCGGGGGGGGGCGCACTGGTGTTCATAGATTGAGTCATATCTTGAGGGAACGAGTGTGAGTGGGCTCGGATACACTCGAAGCCCGTCCCTCATACATGCTACACTCATACTTCCGGAGCCGCTGTGAGAATCGAATCTAAGGTATACGTCTCGGCACCGACGACCACCGTGTTTAGCTTTTTCACATGGCTTGATCACTTGCCATTGATCAGTGCTGAGCAGCGGCGAGAGTGGTGCCCCTCGGAGGGGCAGAGACTGGTAGAGGGGCAGAGTCAGGAGGTTTTTCTTGAGCAGGGTCGGCACCGATTGAAGCTGGCTTTTACAACCCGGGTTATGCTGGAAAACGAGCGTATTGAGGATGTGTTCTCCACATGGCCGTTTCAGGGGGCCCTACGGATCCTGACATTTACCGAGGGCAATGACCACACCGTTGTGACCGAGGTGTATGTTTGGAAGCCACCATTTTTCCTGAAACAATTGGTGGATCGCAGGGTGAGTGCCCAGGAGAATGTATTTCTCGAAAAATTAAGTAATGCTAAGCGCTTGATTGAGACTGCTTACAACGCCTCCGGTGAGCATGCGTTTGCGGGAGGGGTTTTGGAGTCGGCGAAGGTTGTGAGTTGGCCAATGGTGTGAGTTGTGTGCTTGATCCCCTGGGATGTCGACAACTGCGCTTGTAGCATGGCTGCCGGGGGATGGAATTGGTCCGGAGGTTGCCCAAGCGGCCAGAGAAGTTTTGGATGTTGTGCTCCAACGATGTTCGCTGGTGGCAAACCATGATGTTATTCCCTGTGGAGGAAAGTACTATCTTCGGCACGGACAAGACTGGCCGTCTGATGGTGCCGAACGATGTGCTCGCGCGGATGTCATGTTTTTGGGGGCGGTAGGGTACCCATCGCCCACTGGGTCTGGTCCGGTGACGAGAGGGGATGGTCGGATGGCTGGCTACTCAGCGGTCCTCGGAAATCGCCAGAAGTTTGATCTATTTGCGAACATCCGCCCCGTTCGCCTGTGGCCTGGACTCAGTCGCCGAATAACGGGGCGTTTACGGTCGGTGTGGTCACCCGAAGACGTTAATCTAGAGATCATTCGAGAGAACACTGAAGGCTTGTATATTGAAGCCGGGGCAACCTTGCGCTCTGGTGGCTCTCCGGTTGGGCAGGTGGCAGTGGACACAAGAGTTGTCACCCGAGCCGCCTCAATGCGAATATGTGAGGTTGCTTTCCAGCGAGCATCTCGTAGCGTGACTGCGGTGGTCAAACATAACCTTCTTGAAGGCTGTCGATTATTTGTAGATACCTTTAAAGAAGTCTCTTTAAGGTATCCTCACATTGAGGCTAACGTGACTTTGGTGGACGCTTTTGCACCGGACCTCATACAGAGTCCAGAGAAGTATGATGTAGTGGTGACGACTAATCTATTTGGTGATATCTTGACTGACCTGGCGGCGGTACTACAAGGAGGGATGGGAATGGCAATAGGTGGCAATATAGGTCTATCTCATGCCATGTTTGAGCCAATACATGGCTCGGCACCGGATATTGCGGGACAGGGTAAAGCAAACCCGCTTGCGATGATACTTTCGGTGGCAGAAGGGCTTCGTTGGTTATCTCTCCAAAAAGGGAGTCCTTGGAGGGAGGCTGCGGAGAGGATCGAGCGAGCAGTAGGGCATATTATTAGCCAAGGACCACTCACTGCCGACTTGGTGGGGAGTGCTGGAGGGGCTTCAACCGCTGAGGTTACTGAGGCCCTAGTGGACGTGATTCGGCGAGTTGAATAGTTACTTTGCCCAGCTGTGTAGCAATCGCTCTTTGAGTAGGTTTTGATTGGCTGAGAGGTCAGCTGGTTCTTTGACGGGAAAGAAGCGGCCTTCAGGGCCTTCCCGGGGTACTCGAAGTAGGGATACTTTAAATATTGGCTTGCCAGATAGATCGAGTGTGCCACTTGCCTCGCATGTGATGGTTTCTAGCTGGAGTGCTGGGCGGTTTGCGACTTTCTTTTGCACCAGGTAACGATCAAGAATGACATCTTGGTTTAGAGCTTGGACACTGAAGATCATGTTGTTGGTAGAGAAGTCGGGTAGCTTTTCTTGGGGAAAGTCATGAGGAAACCGAAACCCCTCAACGACTTGATTGGATCTCCCGTTGATCCGTGCCGGTGCGCCACCTTTATCCCAATTCCCTGAGGCCGTACGTTGTTTCTGTGTCACCTCTAGCGTCATTTCACCTTGTGATAAGATATGATGACCAATGATGACAGGGCTGATAGTTGCACCCAGGTTGTCGACGTTAGAGAAGAGGATATATTTGATGCCTCTTGTTTCTAGTTTTTTGAGCACCCCTGATTTTCGGATGCAGTGAAAAAAATCTCCGTGCCCTGGTGCGTGGTATGAGGGCTGACCCTCGTCGTCGACAAACAGGGAACCATCCGGATTCATTCGAATAGAGATGGACTGAGAAAAATCGAGAATATTCTGCGGTGCCAAATGGAAGTTGTTGTGCTCCGATATATGCGCCAGCGTCTTTTGCTGCGTAGCAAAAGAATTCATTAACACTAAAGGCACATCCTGTCCGTATCGTTCGTGTGCGCGTCGGGTGTCTTCCCCTTTGAGGGCCAGGAAGCTCTTACCATCAAAGACTTCTACGACCCCTTTCACTACTCCACCAAAGCGGGTAGCCATGCCTCCGTTGAGGACAACGGAAGCCACTTCGCCTCCTTTGAGGGCTGTCTCCCCGGCCTCGCGGGCGGCTTCCTTATTTTGTTCCACATCGATGACACCTTCTGCGGGTTCGATGTTGCCGGTGATTCGATGGGTCTCGGTCGTCAAACGCCCGTCCACAATGGCCGCTTGGTTCTCTCGGAACCGAGGCTCGTCAAAGCCGAAACGGCTGAGGAGGGCAAAGTCGAGGCGGGTGTCCTCGAGAGGGTGGGTCATATCAAAGGTTTTTTCTGTCAGCGGGTCCGGTGTCAATGGTTGAGCCTATGCAGTTTGAGAGCTGGACGGTTCTTCAATTTTTTCCATAACTCGCTGGGCAACCCGGTCGACTCGTAAGCGGGTAGCTTCCATGAGTTTTTTAAGTTGGTGCCCATAATCACCACGAATTCCGACAACGGACAGAGGTTTGAGATTGTTGGCGATGTCGATCATCAATTGCGGCTCCATGTAGTCATCAAATGCAACCATGAGCCGATAGAGATCTCTGGCTCTGCGGAGTTCGTCATGCGCAACCATCAGGAATCGCAGTTCACCACCACACCCATCGAGTTGTGCAACCATGGCTCGTAAGTCTGCTGCACCAAATGGATGATCGAGTTTGGCGAAGGCGCGTAGGGCCAGCCAGAGCAAGTGAATATCTCGAAGGCCTCCGGGCCCGAGTTTGGCGTTCAGGCCGTGGGGAGGGACCTGTTGTCGCTCACGGATTTCACCGAGGATATCGTAAATGAATGCTTTGCGATTATCTTGAGTAACAACGGTTCTTACCTCCGCATCGAACCGTCGGGCGAGCAGGGGATCTCCGAGAAAAAATCTCCCTTCCAATACTTCCGCTTCATCGATGAAAACGTCAGGATGTCGTTCTTTTAAGTACCGAAGCAGTTCGGGCAAGCTAACGGTGTATGAGCAGAAAATGTCCGCGAAGCGATTGTGAGGTTGAAGACCACATCGCGCCATAGTGGCGCTGACTCGCTGTAGAATCTTGCCGAAGAATTTTTGCAAACCCGGGTCGTTTTCCGAGACTAGAGCAATATAGTCAAAGTCACTACCAAAGGCCTCCCCGCGCCCATAACCACCGGTTGCAAAGATGGCTACTCGGGAACCCGGACGGTAATGTTGGAACATGGGGGAACGTTGTCGGACTTCTCGAAAATATGCTTTAAACAACTCTCTGACAAACTGGTCGACCGCAGCCACATGTTCTTTGTCTTGGCTCGCTGGGGCGCCCTTTAGGACCCCCTGAATGGCTGCTCGTAGGGTGGCGACGTCACCAGCGTCCGCCAGCAATCTCACCTGTTCAGCGGGACGAGGCTCTTGGGCTGCTCGCTGCATAATTTCCGTCGCCAACTCTTTTAGCCGCCGCCCATCCCCGATGCGCTGAACAAACTCAGTCGTGCGGGCGAGCACTCGGCTTGCGATGCGTCCGATAGCGTTCGAGCGATGATGTACAAGAACGAGCATGGAGCGCAGAGCTCGGGTCACGCGGGCGCCGCGGGGGGTTGGATCCGCGGCCTCAATCAGGTCAGCGAGGTGGGCCAAGTATTTGGAAGGAAACGCGTTGGCGAGTCTGAAGAGAGCCTCTGATTTTGTTTCGGTGTCGAGGCGTTGGGTGAATTGTTCGAGTGCTCTAGGATGAGCTTCTAGGTGAGCTATCAGTCGACTCCAAAACAAACGAGCATTGGTACCAGTGGTTGTGATGTCATAAGATTCGGGTTCGTTTTGCTCGCTTGGGAGACTAAGGGGGCTGAACTCTGAGGTGGTTTCGTAGGCGCTGGATGCGGTGTTGAGTGCGGATGTGGTGGCAGAGCCTTGGGGGACTGGGATTTGATTACAACTTACAAGTATGTCATCACTCGGGAGCGCGTTTGGGTTTCGTCTGGTTTGTGCGAGGTCCCGGTCTTTGTCCGCAAGAAACACCAAAAAATCGACGAAAGAAGGGGCGTCCTCGCACATCATTTCTACGTAGCGAGTGGCGAGAGTTACTCGGCGTTCCGAACTCAGATTAGCGAAATCTTGGACAAAACGATGACCGGTTTCGTATTGGCGACTGATAAGCTCCACAACCTCATCCCAAAAGACCCCCCCTTGATGGGCTTCCAGGGCAGCCATGAGGTTTTCAGCCATGTTCTCGGAGCTGCTACCATCCATATTCTTGCCGCGCTCAACGATCTTTCGGAAGGTCGAAACACGGTTGAGATGTCGGCTAATCTCCTCGCTAAGTGTTGCGAAAGCAGTCAGTGCTCGGCTGCGAAGTTCAGCATAGTATCCGAGAAGTCGGTTGGCAGTGGTGCGACGAGGGCTTTCGCGAAGGCCTAACAGCAAGGCAACGTGCTCACTCGCTTTGAGAGATGCTGGGTCCTGAAGCTGTATTTCGTCACCGGCATAAACATATAGAAAGATGAGAGCCCGCATGACCTCTACTTGGACGGCGCTGTTGGCGAGGGTTACATAAATATCTCGTCGTTCGGGATCTCGTTCGGCAACCGCTTTCAGTGCTAGAGGATGAAGCGGCTCAACCACCCCGTGTACCACTCGCATGGCCGCGGTGACCAGCTTGGTTGGAATATATACTTCGCGTTTGGGGGCAAGTACTCCGGGGGTAGTTGTCGGAACGAGATAGTGCTTCAGCTCAGCCATGATCGAACGCAAGAAGCCTTCATGGATAATGGGTTCTCCTTGGCCGGCATAGTAGGCGCTGATGACCTCGTCTTGGAGGCGTTTATGCAGGGTTTGGCTTCCACATAAATACTGCGCGCCCAGTAACTGCATAATGGAAACGATACTTCGGGTGGGGCGTTCTTTGAGCTCTGCGTACTCATCAACAAGTGCACACACGCGAGGTGTATCTAGCTCTTCTGTTAGAAACAGCTGGATCTTAGAGGCATAACGAACAAAAGTTCTGCTGACCAGACTAAAGCCGCGAGACAAGGCCGTTCGGGCTTCTACATTGGTCACGACAAAAGCGAGGTCAACGTCCTCATGGTCAATGAGGGCCCCAGTGTTTAGTGCAACGTAGTCATTAGGATCCAGGTCTGGGCATGCCTCGCGTATAGACAATTCCAAGAGGCTAGCGACCCATTCCCGCCGGGTCTTCTCCGCACTTTGGTATATTCGCCAACAGGTTCGCACGCGATGACCGGGGGTCATGCGGTAACTTTCGCGGAGCAAATCTCTAGATAGCTCAGCTTGGCTCCGTAGATAGTGATGCGCAAAATAAGCACCTACGAGAGTGGTGCGTTTTTCCCTATGGAGTCGGGCAAATCTATCAACCGCTGCTAGTGCTTTGGTAGGATTGATCGGAGTTGTATCTAAAGGGGCTTGCCCATTGCTCCAATCGTTCACCTTGGTGAGGATCGTTCGGTGTCGCAGACTCGCCATGAGGTATCGCCGAGTATGATTGGCGAAGCGACTGATAGGTTTACCAAGCTTTCTAAAGCCAGGGTCAAACGTGAGTGGTTTTTCTGGAGGCCAAGTCATTGTACAATCTGAATGGCGGACAAGTGTCGCCCGGTGCGACCTTGGTCGCGTCTATGAGAAAAAAATAGCTCTGGCTCAGAGATGGTACATCGGCCCAAGGTATCCACGTTACCAACCCCTACGTCCTTGAGGTGAGTATGCACCAAGTGGGCAAGATCTAGGAGAGGACGACCACGAGGACCGGGTTGAGTTTTGGGGCTTCGGTATGGGCCTAAACTTTCGCTTGCGGCCAGTATAACCTCTTCGCCCACTTCAAAGGCTTGAGGGCCTATCGTAGGGCCTATTGCTGCCCGCATGTGGGCTGGTTGGTAACCAGCATCGACCAAACTTCGGATCGTGTGGTGGACAATACCCATGACCGCGCTGCGCCAACCGGCGTGGATGGCTGCAACAGCCTTCGGTTGTCCTCCGGGAGCCAGTGCGACCAGCAGAATAGGTGCGCAGTCGGCCGTGGTGACGGCCACCGCTAAGCCTGGCTCTGAAGTCCAGAGCGCATCAGCATTGGTTTGACGGAGTTCCCCGGACTGAAGGGTTGCCCACGTGGCTTTAACTACATTGATTCCATGGATTTGTGTGATCTCACCAAGGGTTTGGGGATCGCCAAAGAGCGCCTCACTAGCGAATGTGTGTCGGTTACTAGTTACCTTGGAGTTCTGATCACCCACAGTGTAGCTCAGGTTTAGAGAGGCGTATGGTCCTACTGAGGTCCCCCCCTTTCTTGTAGAAAAGGCGTGCCGAAGATGCGCTATGTCTAGCGCGCTACTACGGAGAAGCACTTGAGCATGGTACTGGAGTCGTCGGGCACGAACCATGTTGCAGTGCCCTAAGGAGCAATTGAGCATGTACCGTATTCAAAAAAGTATTGATGTGAGTATGGCCCACCATGTTCGAGGGCATACGGGCCCATGTATCAATGTGCACGGCCACACTTGGAAGCTCGAGGTTGGACTCAGCGCAAAGACGCTGGATACTCAAGGTTTTGTTGTGGATTTTGCTGAGCTGCGGACTGAGGTGCTCATGCCGTGTTTTCGGCTCCTTGATCATGCACTGGCTGTGGGAGCCGAAACTTATGCCGAAACGGAAGAGGCTCTGGCGCGGTTGGGTGAATCACTGATTCACAGTCGTGTGCTCATTCATGGCCACGAACTGGCGTCTTCCCAGCCGAAACTCATCCTCAATGGGGCGCAGCTGCACTATCCCGGGAATATGAAAGTCTGTGTATTTCCGTTCAATCCAACATCTGAACGGCTTGCGGAATGGTTGTACGGCTTGGCTGAACAAACTGTAGCCAATGATCGGGTACGGGTGGATGTGGCTCGGGTTTACGAGACTCTCCATCCGGTAGAGTCGGTGGCTGAGTTTGATCGGCGCTAGGTTTTATTTTCCTCCGAGGTGTGTCCTCGAACCAGCCACCGGCGCGAATGAGGCTACTTACCGACCTTTTGGTGGTTTAGAACACAACCCGGGCACGGATGGTGCCATCGATTTGTTTGAGCGCGCTTAATAGCTCGGGGGAACTTGCTCGATCCACGTCCATGACGACGTAGCCGAGATCTACATTGGTGCCGAGGTATTGGCCGAGTACATTCGCTTCCGCAGAAGCGATCGCGCGGTTGATAGCTCCGAGAACCCCCGCACGGTTCTCATGGATATGTAGTAGGCGGTGGGCTCCCTCTCGGCTGGGTGGGAGGGATATATTCGGGAAATTAACGGCCCCAATGGTGCGGCCCAAATCGCTGTAACTCATCAATTTATTGGTGACTTCAATCCCGATGTTCGCTTGCGCCTCTTGGGTGGAGCCACCGATATGAGGGGTGAGTATTACGTTGGGGAGGCCGCGGAGAGGGCTTGCAAATTGTTCATGGTTGGAACCTGGTTCGGTGGGGAAGACATCGATCGCGGCTCCGCCCAGGTGACCACCCTTAATGGCCTCTGCGAGGGCATCAACATCTACGACGGTGCCTCGGCTCGCGTTGAGCAGCATGGCCCCTGGTTTCATCTGCTTTAGACGTTCCCGGTTGATAAGGTGCTGAGTGGTGGGATCCTGAGGTACGTGGAGTGTGACGAGATCTGATTGCCCAAGGAGCTCCTCTAGGCTCTCGAGTTGACGAGCATTTCCCATCGAGAGCTTCGGTTCCAGATCGTGATAGATGACCTGCATGCCAAATGCTTCTGCAAGTATCGAAACCTGTGAGCCGATATGCCCATAGCCGATGATGCCCAGGGTTTTTCCCCGAAGCTCGTAGCTATTTGTGGCCGACTTTGTCCATTTCCCAGCGTGAGCAGCGAGGCTTTTATCAAACAGCCCTCGAACCAAAAATATGCATTCCGCGAGGACCATTTCCGCGACACTGCGTGTGTTGGAATGGGGAGCATTAAATACGGGGATGCCTCGCTTTGCGGTGGTGTTGAGGTCCACTTGGTTGGTTCCGATGCAATAGCAACCAACCGCCACTAGTTTTTTAGCGGCCTCAATCATTTCTTGGGTCAACTTGGTTCGCGACCGAATACCAACAAAATGGGCGTCGGATAGCGCTTCCTTTAGCTCCTCACCATCGAGGGCTTTTGGATGGGTGGTCACGTGAGTGTAGCCCGCACGCTCGAAAG
Source organism: Myxococcales bacterium (assembly GCA_019634385.1). Classification (GTDB taxonomy): domain Bacteria; phylum Myxococcota; class Kuafuiibacteriia; order Kuafuiibacteriales; family Kuafuiibacteriaceae; genus JAHQVK01. Next base: position 57,684 of record JAHQVK010000175.1, read on the forward strand.
ATGCGGTTGCTGAAGCATGGATCGACTCCAACAATACGATGTGAATGCGCTCTCGGGGGAAGGATAACCGTTCGGGCATGGCTCGCCGTTACTTGGGGACGACATCTCGGGGCAAGACTTCGAGCACCATACCATCGTCAGCAAAGTCCAAACGAGGTCCGGGCGGAGCATTGGCAAGGAGCTTAGTGCTGGCCTCCCGAACGGCTCGGCCCAGGTGGGTAAGCACCACCCGCTTTGCGGTCATTGTGGGCAATTCTTGTTTCCAGTCTTCCCAGGTGCAATGACGTCCGGCTGGTGGAGCTAAAGCTGAGCACTCGGCGATCAACAGATCCACCTGGTGGGCGGCATTTCGAAGGCCCTCGGCCATTTCTGTGTCCCCGGAAAACGCAATAGATTCCCCAGTGGAAGCCTCAAATCGCAAGCACAACGGCTGGTGAGGAGGATCCATATGGGCGGCTGGAAACGTCTTCAAAGCCATCCCGTTAAGGAGGCGGGTGTGGCCCGGTTGAATCTCTTCAAAGATAAGTTGTGGGGCGGTGGGGTACTTAAGAAATTCTAGACCATAAGTGAGTTCCAGCAAGGCTCTTATGGTTTTTTCTAGTCCGATTGGCCCAACAAAACGGAGTGGTGTTGAACGCACATCGGAAAACGTACTGTCGATGATCAAGAAGGGGATGCCACCTATGTGATCGCCGTGGAGATGAGTGAAGGTAAAAGTTTCAATATTGCAGGCTTTTCGGCCGATTTGATGCAGGCCCGCGAGCGCGGTGGCACCAAAGTCCACCATGGTGGACTTCAATCTGGTGCCTTCTATCAGGTAGCAGGAATGTAAACGGCCACTGGCATTAAATGCATCTCCGGAACCAACGACGGTCACCTGCATAGGCGGAAGTTGGACGCCAAGCAAGAGTGGGTCAACCCATGGTACCAATAGGCGGCCTGAAAAAAGGTTCTCGCGCTTTGCTCGGTTCGTCCGTGAAACATCCAGCTCGGCTCTGTGGTTTTTGGCGGTTGGACCCGACTAAGCCTGTTTCCCCTTTCCTCCAAGGTTTCACGCAAGGACCGAGCGGAGCGCGGGGACGCTTGTTCGGGCCGCCGGATAGCTAGGGGCGCGTTGCTGAGTTCGGTCAGGAACTATCGCTAAGCGCCTGGATCCCTCCGGGGCCAACCCCTCACAAGGCGGGCTACGTGTCAGCTCCGCAGCCGGAGGCTAAAGACACGCCCTGCCTTACGGAGACGCTCCGAGTGCAGTCACAGCAGCATGCGTACACCAGCGATCTTACGAAAGCGCGCATACAGGGCGTACACCGTTTCTGCGTCCGGCACGGGTATGATGAGGGTAATCGATTGATGATTGCCTTTGTCCGATTCTTTTCGGCTTACCTGTGGTTTGGCTGCTGGCAAAATTTGTCTGGTGGTTTCCAGAGCAGAATTTAGCAATTGTGCCTGGTTATCGCCGATGAGTTTAAAGGTGTAGTTCGCTGGGAACTGATGGGTAGCGTTAAGAGTTTGAAGAAAACGCTCTCGCTCTTCGCTCATTCGTTTGTTTTTGCCACGTCCATTGGGATTTCGGGAAGATCGAGTGTGCTGGAATCTGAAAAACCCTCAATCGCCGCATCCTGGAGGGCGGTTAATATTTCCGCGAGAGCAGAGCCTGATCGGGGTGATACCGCGTCAAACATTACGCCAACGTGAAATATACCCTCATGCAAAGTAGGGGTTTGCCGAATAACGCGGGCGCTGACTCGGAATGGTTCGCCGGTGGCTGGATGGATACACTCTATGAGAAGGTGACCGCTCAGATGTTCTTTGACGAGAAAACCGAGGCCCCCCAGGGATATCTCTACCCGTGGATCTGGTTCGACCCAAGCACCACTGGGCGAGTTCGGTTGTTCCTCAACCGCCCAACTGCGGACATCGAAGCCTTCTGGGGGACTGAGATACCGGAATCGGAGTCGCCCTTTTTCACGGGGGGACCACCGATCTTCGCGGTGGCCGGTACGGCGGATCTCGACCGCTATGTGTGTTCCCAGAACATGCCGAACAATACCAATAAGTTCCAAGTTGCGTTTGCCCTCTGGTCTGATGGATACACCCAGTCCCTCAACCAGTCCTGCGGGCGGGTCGTGGGTGAGCTCAACCTCCGCATACCCATCTGTCACCTCAGTAAGCCTGCCGCTTACAGCCGCCCGTTGGGAGCCCCAGTAGAGTGAGACTGGCAAGAGGATCCCTATAGGAGAAGTTTCGGGCATGACCGCCTTCATATCATGGAGCCCTCTGTGGGGGGGGGAAGCTTTGCTTTCGTTGAAGCACGTTGAATTGTGGAGTTTGCACATGAGTTGAGGGCTAGAAGAGCCACATCTGATAGAGCCTCCGGTATGCAGTGGTTTGTTTCTCGAAATGTGGTATACATACTTCTATTTGCCTTCATGCACCTCAGTGGGTGCGCTACAGTAAGTAGCGTGCTGTCTTCCAGCGTTCAAAAGCCTTCGTTTGTATTTACGAAGCTACATCTGCGTGACATAAGCTTTGAAACGGTGACGATGGATTTTGAGTTTTTGGTTAATAATCCTAATGATTTGGGAGTAAGTCTGAACAGTTTGGACTATGCTCTGGATCTTGATGGTAAAAGCGTCGCAAAAGGTACATCTAATCAAGGTATTGAGCTGAAAGCTCGGGCGTCGGCACCAGTACGGCTGCCGCTGACGATAACGTTTAAGGATTTTGCGGAGAACGTGGCGACCTTGTTCTCTACAAAACCTTCGGTACCTTATGCGATTTCTGCAGGACTTGGGGTAGCGACACCGGTGGGACCAATCCGCATCCCAGCTAGGCATAACGGTGACCTCCCTCTTCCAAAAGCTCCGGATGTAGCGGTGGAAGATGTACGCCTGGCAAAAATGGGTTTGACTGGCGCAAAATTAGAATTCCAATTGAGTGTAAAGAACCGTAGTGCGTTTTCTATTATTCCTAAAGGTATGAGTTATAATCTTTCTTTGGCGGGGGTAGATGTGACGAAAGGGCAAAGGAAGATACCCACTATTGATGCTAACGAAAAACAGACGATCGTTTTACCCTTGGAGGTGAGCTTCTTTAGTTTAGGCCAGGCGGTTGTACAGGCCATTCAAACCAAAAGTGTGCCATATGTGGTCAAAGGGGATGTGGATCTGGGAGTATTCAAGCAGCCCTTTCACGTTGATGGAGAGGCAAAGCTATAGGCTGACTGCGGGAGGAATGACCCCTGGGTACCAGAATGGGTGGGCTTGGCAAGGAGGCCAAGTTGAGAGTTATTTTCTCTTAAGTATAGATTCACGGAGTTGAATATTCGGTTGCAATGAAATGGGAGAGGCGATGGTGTTATCTATCCTACTCCGATCGTTGTGACGAACGGCGTTACATCGTTGCTCGGTGGTTCGAAGGAGCTGGTACAACGTTCGTTGTGCATAACGGACAGGGTTGGCTACCGGCAACAAGGCATCTACTTCAGTACTACGTAGGTGCTTAGCCCATGCTTTAAGTCGAAAAATCAATTGATCGGTTAAGTATACAATTTCTTCGATTGTATACTTATGGATATCATCTGCGGGAAGGGTGAGTTTGTCGAAATTTGTCCGCCAGCCAGTCAGGAACCTTGCACGGTCTTCAATGCTTTGGGCTTGTTGTCCTGGTGTCTGTGGCTCGGATAGGGCTAATGTATTCAGAAGACGATTACGAATATCTCTCTGATGCACTTCTATGATAGGCTGAAGTGTCATACATGTGTTTGCTCGGGACCGAGGATAGACGTATTGAGGACTGAGAGCAAAGGCAAACACAGTGAGAATGACAACTTGGGTCAAGATGGCTTTTAGGATACTAGCGAGTGATCCCCCGTGGATAAGAAGATGAAGAGCACTCCACCCAGCCACCACAAATGAACTCCCCATAAGAAGTGTGGTGCAAGGGTAACCCAACCACCAAGGTATGAAGGTGGGGCTTAGCCCACCGATGATCGCTCCGAGCATGAGCAGCATCACGGCTAGATGGCTACGTCGATGGTCACGAGCATGGAGTGGTTCACGAAGCCACATTGGCAGAGGGTTTTTGTTCCGCTGTTTCCGATTGGGTGTCGCTTGAACCGTTGGTGTAGGGGTTGTCGGTTGCTCGGTGGGTAGAAGAGCAGGGGGTGTGGATGTCTGTGTATGAAGTTGTTTAGGGGTGATGGAAGATGTTTTCTTATCGTAAGCAATAGATTCGAGTTGCTGACGAATGTGGTTCATGAAGTTTTGGAAGCTGGAGGCGGGGCTTGGCACGACACCATCCAGAGTCGACTAAGGTCGATGAACGTCCATGGCGACCACCGTGTAAGCTAAAAAGCGAGTGTCTGTTGCGCCAGCTAGTTGGTGAGTTTAGCTAAAAGCACGGGTTATGCACCTACAGCAAAGACCCCTTGGTCCAGACACGGACCCCTCACAAATGTGGGAAACGAGTCAGAACGCGGTCCGGTGTTTGAAGACACATCCTAAACTCGACGTCTCAAAACGTGATAGTTGGGCGAGCTATCTTTACTGCGGTTTGGTTCCACTTTGCGGAGGTTACATTGAAGAAGCTATACACAAAGTCCTTATTGGCTTACGGAAAAGCAAACGGCGTTAGAGACTAGTTCCGTGCCATCTCTTTCGCCGCGTAAGAAGATGGCGTTAATTGCATCTTCATCTTCCAGGCAGAGCGTGAAAATGAGGTCTATGATATTATCATTATCATCACTATCCGGCTCGCTCAGACTGGGATGAGAGGGGGAGTCTACGCCAGCTGAGTATACAAGCCTCTCACCGCCATTGGGGCCGAGGCCTTTGAGCCGCTGACTATAGAGGGAGCTCTGAATATCTACATTTTCGTCAGGTAGGGCAATTTGCGCGGCAAATTCACGAACAAAACGACAGTCATCGGTGGTCTCAAGGTCTCGTCCATAGGCTACGGAGAGAATGATAGGCCCATCACTGTCACGCTGGTGATTGCTAGCGTTGTCGCAGCTACCGTTGATTTGCTGTGGGTCTACACATTGATTGTAGTCGTCGCCGGCATTGACGTCGGTTTGGCATAGCTGCTGCTGAGCGAGACAACCGGTTTCCCCTAAATTCACGCAAGTCAGAGGATCACCCTCCTGGCATCCATCAGCGGTGCACGTTTCACCGTCGGGACACGTGCCTTGTTCTCCGATGGTACCACAGAGAGGGGCGCCTTCTTCACCGCAGAGACCGTTGGCGAGGCATACTTCGCCGTCAGGACAAGAGGTTTCGTTGCAAACACACACGCCTAAAGGAGCGTTATTGGTGGGCTCAGTATTGCACTCCGGAATGGTTCCCGCGCAGCTGTTGTCGAGTTCACAGCTTGTGACGCAACCAGGGTCGATGGTGCGGTCATCACAAACCTCTTCATCGCTACAGGCGTCATTACAAGCATCTCCAAGAGAAAAGTCTTCGTCGTCACCGCAGGCGCCGATCGTGGTAAACAAGGCTAGGGCAAGAAGATAGCGTTTCATAAGTTCCTATGGTGTTGGCTACGGTTTACGGATGCTTCTTTCAAGAAGTGCTCGCGATCAATCACTGTCGAATGATTGAGGACAAAGGTCAGATGCATACCAACGCCGTATGGGATTGCTACAGCTTTAATAGTCGCCCACAAGCCAAAAGTGCATTGGGTTTCGATCTTGTCGACGAGGATGGGTGCGGTTGCGAGCCTTGGAGCCAATGGGATCGGTGCCTAGTTACCGTGTGTTCCACTAATCTTGGTACATCCCCTTTCTCCCCAGTACGAGTTCAAGAGGAGGGGAAAAGCTGCACTCTGCAGGGAAAACTTCTCTTTGGATGTCGGAATACTGCCAAGATTTTGTTCCTGAGCATGACGAAGCTTGACCGAACCGGCCAGCTCACGGCTTTTGTACGAGCTAGGTGACGACGACCCCAAACCCATGGCTGATCCTCGGCTGTGCCATCATCCTCGAGGTGGCGGGAACTACGTTTTTAAAGCTGTCTGATGGCTTCCGAAACGTGGGGGCTTCCGCGATTATGGCTGTTTTTTATGCAGCCTCATTCTTTTGTGTGTCTATCGTGATTCGGCAACTCAGTATGGGGATGGCCTACGCGATATGGGCGGGAGTAGGCACGGTGCTTATCGCTTTGGTTGGGCACACTATCCTTGGAGACCGCCTCACACCCACCCAAGGCATTTTCATTCTTATGGTAGCTATAGGCGTGGCTGGCTTGAAGCTTTCTGCCCCCTCGTCGTGACTGGTTATTTGGTCAGTGATGAGTGCCCGGTCTGGTGTTTCTCTTAGGCATGGAATGCTTGTGGGTTAAATGCCCACACAGCTGCGAACTGCATGGCTGCCGCCATAAGGGCGCGTCTTTGCCCTCTGGCCGTGGAGATGGGGCCGTATCCGGCATGTGCGAAGTGTCGGCCCCGGAGGGAGGGCAAAGACACGCCATAATGTCCTTCAGGTGTCAGGGGATGTGACCAGGTGACGGCGTAGAAATTGACGTTGAGCAGCCCAGCTGCTCTGGGCTGCAGGACGCCAGCCCAGAGCATGAAATGCGTGAGGCTCTCCTGGATAGATGTCCAGCTCGTGCAGGATATTACGCTCGTGGAGGGCGGTGGCCAGGCGGAGGGTATCGTCTTCGATCGGGTCATGGGTACCTACTGCTAGGTACATGGGCGGTAGAGGTCGATCCGGTACTTGAGTACTTTCCAGAAAAACAAGCGGGTCGAGGAGGGGGGAGTGCTTAGGTCCTGAACCCGAGTAGCTCTGACTGGTTACGTAGATTCGGTTGCGAAACAACCTCGGCATGGGTCGCAGAGCAAAGCGCTCCGGCTGTGTGACCTGGAGTAAGCCGCAGATCGGTAGGGCCGCTCGAGGGGGGTGATTAAGTTCGTATACCGACTGTGCATACTCGGAAATACCAGAAAAACAGTTGGCCAAGGTCAGGGCTAAAAGAAGGTTGGCGCCAGCGGATTCACCAGCGAGGGCAATAGCGTGACCGTCAACTTGCCATCGGGAAGCGGTTTGAATCACCCACCGATAGGCATCACAGACATCCATGATGGCAGCGGGAAAGGGTGATTCGGGTGCCAGGCGGTAGTCGATCGAAAATACCGTGTAGCCCTCTTTCGCAAAGTTGAGAGCAAACCACCAGTGTGTGCGGCGAGAGAACATTCTGAAGCCCCCGCCGTGAATAAGAAAAACGGCTGGCTGCAGCGTTGATTTCCGAGTTTTCATTCGCCAGATGTCTAGCTGGTGGAAACGATTCCCTCCTTCCCGGTAGGGAACATTTTCGACCACTTCAACGGTCGCAAGCGCGGACCGCACCTGAGGATGGAGTCGCCCCAGGGTCAACAGTCGTTCTGCGACTTGGGTTATCCACTGACTTTGGGACCTTCGCTTCACGTTCTGCTATCATAGACCAATCGTCCCTCATACATCGCTTGAGTTGCTTCACCATGACGAAGAGATTGTGGTGGTGAACAAGCCGGCCCGTTGTGTGGTTCATGCCACTAGAGGGGCTATCGGGCGTCCCTTACTGCAGCGAGTACGAGATCATATTGGGGCTCATGTGTGGCCCATTCACCGACTGGATGCGGCAACCAGCGGCGTCCTCGTGTTTGCGAAGAGTCCGTCGGTTGCTGGTGACTTGGGGCAGATGTTGCGACGTGGTGAAATGGTTAAGCACTATTTCGCTTTGGTACGAGGCCGTCCGCCCCCCGAGGGAATGATCGATAATCCGGTGCCGAGGGCGGAGCATAGCTACCGGGTCCCGGCCCAAACATGCTTCAGGTGCCAATGGCATCAAGGGCGATATGCGTGGATGTGGCTCCGGCCGATCACTGGGAGGCGCCACCAACTACGGCGGCATCTTAAGCACATGAGTTGGCCTATTATCGGTGATGTTAGATACGGAAAAGGTGAGCATAACCGAATATTTAATAGGGAGTATGGTCTGGTCCGCATGGCTCTTCATGCCGCTCGCCTTCGATGTCCGTTACCCTCGGGGGGGGTGCTCGAAGTATCTGCGAGCGTGCCGGAAGACCTTCGTGAGCCTCTATTACGCTGGGGCCTACCACCGGATCAGCTTGAGGACCGAGGCTGGGCTGATCTGGAGTGTATCGCAGACGAAGTGTGAGTGGATGATGCAGTTGGCGTAAAAGGTGATTGCAACCAGGTCGAACCAGAGGTTTGACTGCCACTATGTCGTCATCACAGAGCGGTGAGACAATAGCGCACCCTACACTGGATGGGCTGCTTCTTGATGCAGAGGTCATATCGGTGGCAACTGACGACGATCAGGCGGTTGTGCGGCTTCACGGGGCGGGTACACAAGCTGAGGCGGTGGTGCCTCTAGGGGACTTTAGGGTCGGTCGGTCGGATGTTGCGATGGTGGCTATTGGAGCGCGGTTGCCAGTGCACGTAGAGCACTTAGGGCAAGATGGTCGGCGATGGATTGCATCGCACGACAAAGCTATGCGGTTAGCAGCCTTTGAACGGGTGCTGGCTACTCACCGAGCTGGTGAGACCATCGATGGGGAAATAGTAGGCCAGGTTGATGGAGGGTTTTCAGTGGATGTGGGGGTTAGAGCTTTCTTACCGGCCTCTCAGGTGAGCATCCGGGCGGTGCGCCGACCGGAGGAGGTTCTAGGTCAACGATGTACCTTCAAAATTATCCGATTTGATCGAAATCGGCAGAATATAGTGGTGTCTCGTCGGGTACTGTTGGAGTCGGAGCGGGATGAACGACTGGGTCGGCTTCGTCAGGGAGCGCTGGTGGAAGGCTGTGTTCGTAGCTTCACGGAATACGGAGCATTTGTGGATATTGGGGCCGGGACTGAAGGGCTTCTCCACATCGAAGAGATGGGGTGGAGTAGGGTTCGGCGACCTCAGGATGTTGTGACTTTGGGGGACACTATAACCTGCAAGGTTATTCATTTGGATAAGGATAAGAAGCGTATCTCACTGAGTTTGCGGCAACTACAAGACGATCCGTGGCTTTCTGCGAGTGAGAAATATGCCCCGGGAACGGTCGTCAAAGGCCTGGTGGTGAGCAAAACTGACTATGGGGTTTTTGTGGAGTTGGAGCCTGGATTGGAGGGATTGGTGTTTTCCACGGGGCCTATTGTAGACCCACAAGATGCGGCAAAACTTGGAAACGTTGATATCGGTGACGATCTTGCGGCCAAGGTGGTGGATATCAATCTCGAAACGAAGCGTCTATCGATGGTTCTTGCCTGATCATTTTGGGTGGTTCCGGCCAGCCTTAGGGCAAGCACTGATCGCCAAAGAATGGTTGCAATATCGCTGTGATGAAGTGTTAAAGCGGCGGCGAATAGTTTGTTATTCACTGAGCTGACGGGTCCTTAAGTTAACCGAGGGCCTGCAGCTATCGGGAGCCACTTTGCGAATCCTATACGGTGTTCATGGTTATAGCCGCGGTCACGCCACCCGAGCGGCGGCCGTTTTGTCTGAGCTTGTACAGAAGTACGAGGTGATGATCCTCGCTGGTCAGGACGCTTTTGATCTTTTGAAGAACGAGTTTGAGATCGAGCGGATTGAATCTCTTCGATTTTACTATGGAGAAGATAGCCGCATCTCCTCCATTCAGACCATCCAAAAGAACTTTCCCCTTGTGACCGATTTGCTACTTCACGGTTCGCGGTCACGCGAGTTGGACGCGAAGATTCGGGCCTTCGCGCCGAGAGTGGCGATCTCGGATGCGGAGCCTTGGACTCATCGCGCGGCGCATCGTCTCGACATACCTCGGGTGAGTTTTGATCACTTCGGCATCATGGTGCATTGTGACGTGCCATTTGCCCGCGGCGATCGCACGAAGAGCTTCTTCGATAGACTTATATACAAGTTTTTAATGGGGCAGCCGGAGCGCGTACTGGTATCTAGCTTCTATGATGCACCAGCTCTGCGGGATGGCACAAAAATTATTGGCCCGCTGCTACGCAAAGAGGTGCGAAATATCTCTGCACCGGCGCGTGGGGAACATATGCTGGTGTACTTAAATAATGGGCATCACCAGCTGACGGAGGAGTTAAAGGCGAGCTTTCGATCCTTAGACATGCCCATCAAATTGTATGGTTGCCGACGTACGGGTACCGAAGCTACTTTGGAGTTCTGCCCGCCTGCTGGTCGGGCTTTTCTGGAAGACCTCGCCTCTGCAAAAGCGGTGATCAGTACTGCAGGTAATCAACTTGTGGGTGAAGCGCTGTTTTTCGGTCGGCCGCTCTTAGTTATACCTGAGGGCACAGTCGAACAGCGTATGAATGCGGCGGCAGTTGAGCGGCTTGGTGTGGGAGAAGTCGGTACTTTTGAGGCGCTGGATGGTGCTCGGCTCCGGAGTTTTCTCCGCAATCTACCCCGGTACGAAACCAACGCGAAACGGTGCTCAACCGACGGTCGTGATGAGGCGCTTGAGCTTCTGAACATGTGGATCGAAGAATTAGGGAAGCGAAAGCGAAGTCCTAAAGCATCTTTGTATCCGGTAAGGGCTTAGGGCGTACCTTTAAACTCCGGACCGGGTCTGACTAGTTTCCCACCCTTTCGGGCCCTCGGCCCTGTATATCCAGTACCCTCCCTCCGAGGCCGACCCCTCACAAACGTTGGATGCGGCGTCATCTTCACTGCCGGGGTGTCAAGACACGCCCTTCAGTCTTACTTAGGGGCCAAATACTCAGTCAAGATTGAGATTACCATCCCCAAGTACTGGGGCCCCCCTTGAACGGACCCACCACCTGGGGAGTAATCCATCCTCCGTAGAAATCACCTTCTTGGGCGGTAACGCTTTGGCCGTCGACGAAGCAATTAACTTTACTGGGGTAGAAAGCGAAGTAACCACTGATTGCGGTGAAAGCGGAGTTAGGCGTCGGGTATGTCCAAGCCACGCGCTCGATACGGCGGTCGCCCTTTTCCAGCCTGAAATAGGTAGCCTCTCCTTTCCACTCGCAATGGCTTGACCCGGTCATCGGGTGTAGCAGTTCAGTCTGAATGGCAGAGGGCGGAAGATAGAATGTTGGCGGATGGCTTGTTTCTAGCACTCGGTATGCTAGGCCGGTGCATTCAGCAATGACCGTAAGTTCGTCAAAAATCTTTATATGACCGGTGTAAGGGACCAGGGCAGGCGGACGAGGATAGTCCCATACGGATTCCTGTCCTGGGCGGGGTTCTATAGCAGCGGGACGCATGAAGAACGCTAATGTAGCCCATTTCACAGTCCTACGGAGTTTGAATACGCTCTATCGTTGACGGTGAACTCATGGCCACGCATCCATTGCAGATATGTCTCGTCTGATGTCTGTGTCTCTTGCTGCTGCGATGGCCGTCACTGCTTGCTTGTCTCCGTCTCAGCCATCGGCACCTCGGTCGTCACTTGTACCGCCACCACCGTCAGAAACGGGGAAGTCGGACCCAGTTGGGAAGCTGGTGGCGAATAAGTCGGTGCCTTACCGGGTACTTCTCAAATCCTGGGAGGGGCCTCATGGGGGTGTGCCTCCATGGGATAAAATAGAGTTGAGTTGGTTTACTCCCGCCTTTGAGCACTCTTCTGAAGAGTTGCTTAAGGAAGTTGAGCGGGTGGTGGATAGTTCGGAGCCTCCAACATTTTCCAACACCATTGTAGCTTTGGAGCAGGTCGGTAAGCCCCTTGAGCGGTTCAATACCTTGTTCTATACCCTAGCGTCCAGTCGATCAACTCCTGAGGTTGAGGCTTTGGCCAAGACGCTACGCCCAAAGTTCTCAGATCTTCAGGACAAGATAGACTTCAATCCAAAACTGTTCTCCAGGGTACATGCGGTCTATAAGGCACGGGATACTGCTGGACTGACTATGAAGCAGAAACGTCTGGTGGAGAAGAAGTATGAGCATCTTGTACAGCGTGGTGCTAGATTGACTCCAGAAACGAAGGCAAAAGTGGCACAGATCAATATGGATCTAGCCAAACTTTTTGCTGAGTTTGATGCGCGGGTTCTAGCAGACGAAGATACTTGGATCATTCTCCCAAAGAAAGCTCTCAAAGGGCTACCGGACTCGTTGGTGGCCAGCTATAAGGCGGCTGCCGAGAAGCGAGGTCTGGAGGGTTATGCGGTTGTTAATACCCGGTCTGCGGTTGATCCATTTTTGACCTTCTCCGTGCGTCGAGATCTAAGACAAAGGGTCTGGACTGCATTTAAGTCTCGTGGTGATAACGGAGACGAGCATGACACCAACGATCTTATTGTTAAGATCGTCAAGCTCCGTGCACAGCGGGCGAAGTTATTGGGTTTCGAAAGTCACGCTCATTGGCGATTGAATGACAAGATGGCGAAGACTCCAAACAAGGCCATGGAACTAATGTTGGAGGTTTGGCCCGCGGCAAAAAAACGTGTTAAGAAAGAAGTTGCTATGATGCGTCGGATTGCTCGCAATATGGGGCAAGAAGATAAAATTCGCCCATGGGATTATCTTTTTTATTTAGAAAAGGTGAGATCTAAAAAATATGATTTTGATCAGAATGAGTTTAAACAGTATTTCGAACTAAATAATCTTATCAAGGCTTCATATTATATGGCGGAACGACTGTATGGGCTTGTTTTTAATGAGATTACCGGTCAAGTCCCAGTCTTTCATGCCGATGTTCGTGTTTTTGAGGTTAGGCGCAAAGAAGACAATAGTTATGTGGGGATGCTGTATCGAGATGATTTTGCCCGGCAGTACAAACGTTCTGGTGCCTGGATGTCTTCCTATCGAGGGCAAAGCCATATAGATGGGAATAAAGTTTATCCCATCGTCTCGAATAATAACAATTTCATCAAGCCAGCTGATAACGAACCGGCCCTGATTTCGCTGGATGATGCTAAAACTCTATTTCACGAGTTTGGTCATGCGTTGCATTATTTGCTCAATAATACCACGTATCCGTCCTTGGCTGAGACCCCGCGCGACTTTGTTGAATACCCGAGCCAGGTGCACGAAAATTGGGTGCTGACTCGTGCCGTACTTGATAAGTATGCACGACATTATAAGACTGGGAAGGCGATGCCGAAGAAACTCATTGAACGAATGCGAGCTGCTGCTACCCACGGCCAAGGGTATGCCACTGTAGAATATCTTGCGGCGGCTATAGTGGACATGAAGCTTCATATGGCATCCTTTGAGGGGATTGAACCTAAAGCGTTTGAGAAGAAGGTTCTAGGAGAAATTGGTATGCCTGAAGAGATTTCTATGCGGCACCGATTGCCAAGTTTTCAACATTTATTTAGTTCTGATGGGTATTCGGCGGGCTACTACTCATACTTATGGTCAGATGTAATGGCGGTTGATACATGGTTGGCTTTTACTGAGAGCGGGGATGAATGGCATCCAGAAGTGGCGAAGAAGTTCGAGACCATCATTTTGTCCACCGGCGATGCGGTAGAGCGGGCTGAAGCTTATCGACAATTTCGCGGTCGGGACCCCAAAGTTGAGGCCCTTCTTAAAGATCGCGGATTGTGAATTGATGACTTCTACAATTAGGGAGCGCTGGGAACTAACACTCACAGCAAAGACCCCTGGAATTGCTTCTGTAAGAATCACCAAGTGGTTGCTCCGCCGGGCATAGCCCGGCGTAGAAGCAGGAATTTGGATCCAAACCCAAGTGCTGTCTGCTGACGTGGCCTACTGCTACGGTGTTATCTCCGCAGTCGGAGTGTAAAGACACACGCCCTAGCAGCAGGCCATCGGAAAAGTGCGTTAGGCGCTTCGCGGGTCCTTTTTCCGTGGAAGGTCTGGACCGGCTTCGCCTTTCATCGGTTGCATACGCCCGGTATGCGCCCTCTTCATCCAGAGCGTTCCACGGAAAAGATACTTCGCGGGATCACCCATCCCACTTTTCCGATGGCCTGCTAGGGAAGTGGGAGCGGCGAACAACTACGAGGTAGATGAGTCGGAGGAAGGCTCCGTATTCCCAATCGAACGAGGCAAAACAACATTCTTTTGTTGGCGCTTTTTTGCCTGTGGGCGGCCGTGTTGCCGAATGTATTGAGCTTGTGAGACCCACCCGTCTCGGCCAATACGTCCTCTGAACGCAGTGAGGCGGCTATCCACGAAATGGATGTCTTCCTGGGCCCAGTCAGCAATTTGCCAGAAGTAGTAGATACCTAAGTTGTGCAACATCGACTCAAGTACTGGGCCAACGCCTGAAATGAGCCGGAGGTCATCTGGTGCACCAAACGCGGGACGTTTGAGCAAGTTTTTACTCCCATCGTCGCGTCGCTCGTCCCCTAGAGACTCAGGTGGTTTTGATGGTATGAGCATGGGGCGCTCTGAGCGTATAGATGCAGCAGAAAACTCTTCGGCTGAGTATTCGTTTTCCGACTCAATAGCTTTTGAAGAAGTAAGTTTGTCCCCAAGATCGACGAGTTTCACGCTGACTTCGGATAGTTGTTCTCCGAATGGGGGTAAAGAAGACTCAAGAGCAGCTAGGCGTGTTTCTAGGGGGCCTAGGTCGGTGGTTGTTGTGGCTGGTATCTGCGTTAGCTGCGCTTCGATACTCTTGAGGCGAGACTCAAGAGTGCCGAGATCAGCAGAGGAAATAGACATGTTGGCCAGTTGGGTTTCGATCTGTTTGACTTGTGCTTCGAGGGAGCTCAGATCAACTTTCTCTGTTGAAGGTGCCTTTGAGAGTTGCTCTTCAATTCTTTGAAACCGGTTATGTAAAGGGCTCAAGTCAATCTTGGCTGATGAGGGAGCTCGCTCGAGCTGCTCTTCAATTCTTTGGAACCGATTATGTAAAGGGCTCAAGTCAACCTTGGTTGATGCAGGCACCTTCTCGAGTTGTTCTTCAATTCTTTGGAACCGGCTATTAAGGGGGCTCAGGTCGAGTTTGGTTGATGCGGGCACCTTCTCGAGTTGTTCTTCAATTCTTTGGAACCGGCTATTAAGGGGGCTCAGGTCGAGTTTGGTTGATGCGGGCACCTTCTCGAGTTGTTCTTCAATTCTTTGGAACCGGCTATCAAGGGGGCTC
>JAHQVK010000176.1 GCA_019634385.1 Myxococcales bacterium
AGGATAACAAGCTATAGCTTGTTGCCCGCAAGAGTACTGATAAGTGCGGATACCTGAGTTTACCAGATATTTAGCCAAATCAAGAGGCGAGCTACCTGGCGGTACGCGACCGAGGAGAGACTTCTTGTGGTCAGGATGTTTCACGGAAAGACCGGCCGATAGATGCCTGCAGGGCTAGATCAACAGGCTGCTAGCTAGCTGACTGAGAATGCACCGGGAGGGGACCATAAGTCATCGGACATTCAGGTACCAGCGAGAAACCTTGTCCGAGTTTGGCAACACACCTTAAAGCATCAACAAGAGCACCTAGAGGAAATTGTTACCGAAACTAACTGATCATGATGGAGCAAGAGATCTAGACCATCTACCGAAACATCAGCCCCTGACAAACACTGCAGTGTGCCTTCCAAGTGATACTCTCCGGGACGGATATACACCTTCCACGGAGGTAGTATGCGGTGAGAACGCTGCTTGAGTCTATGGTGCTCACCCATACTCAGCTCAACGTGCGTGGAACATTGTGGTTGCGCCACCTGAACCGCAAATTGTACTTCGATTCGCCGATTCCCCGAGAAGAGCTGAACGCCTCCGAACAGCCCTAAGACTAAAATGATGGACGCGAGTTTAGGTTTTGACCCCAATAGCCCCAACAGTTGTTTGTTAAGCTTACCAACTTCGGCGGAGCTTTCGGTGCCAGCACCTGTCTGACTAGTTTTTTTTTCATCAGAATGGTTCACGGAACGCCTGCATAACCAGCAGCCCGTCGATGTCTTAGCCCTAGGCTAAGTATCTTCTGGCGCCTTCTCTGAAGTAGATACTTCCTCAGATCTTTTTCTGGTGCGAACTTCTGGTGATAC
This sequence comes from Myxococcales bacterium, assembly GCA_019634385.1. Lineage (GTDB taxonomy): Bacteria > Myxococcota > Kuafuiibacteriia > Kuafuiibacteriales > Kuafuiibacteriaceae > JAHQVK01. The sequence continues at coordinate 858 of JAHQVK010000176.1, forward strand.
TCCCTGTTCGGTGCGCTTGAACTTGATACTCAGCTTAACATCTGCCTCCACACTCGTAAGTATCTTTACAACCTCAGATGCAATATCGGATTGACGCAAAAATGCCCCAACCTCACTTGCCGCAATTCGCACTATCTCTCGACGAGTCTTGTCCGTCGTTGATAAGAAAAACTGAAAAGCCTCTTTGGACACGTTTTGAGTGCTCTGAACAGAGCCCATCGTGTTTTCGATAGCCCGCCTTACAAAATCGGGCACTCCACGACTGCGCGACTTTGATTCCCTTCGAGTGAATAGGTTGTCCAGTCCCTCATCAGAACGGTTTCGACCTCTTCCTGTGTCGCCCAACGGCTCCGAACCAGAATCCACTGCTGACCAAGCTTCTTCATCTTCGTTTCCACGACTATCGTGACCCATCAACGCACCTTTCTACTATTCGATACTCGATACACGCCACCGACCATCTTCTCGAACTAGGATACATTCTTTATTCGTCCCATAGGCAATGATAGCACGATTTCCTTGGCGAACCGCTCTCCCCTCATATATCGAGCCAATGTGATCTCTTGCGGCAAAAATACGGTCGCGCTGAGCATAGAGAAGTGTCCCAAGCGCATAATCGCTCTCATACTCTTGTTGAGCCGCGAGAGGTAATAGCTGACGATAGAGACCTAGATGGCCAGTGGCGGCAAAAAAGTAAGTTTTTAGGGCCGCCTCTGGCGTATCGAAGCGGGGTAACAACAGCCCCCCTAGAGCCACTCGCCAGGAACCACTCTCCCTGACTAGGGTTATTACTGCGTCATCAGAAAGAAAAGAAACAGATTCGTCAGACTCATCCATGGTCGACTTACGGAGGGCCCCAACAGACCTATCGAACGCGGCCACCACCAGACGAGGATTTTTTTTCATCCAGCGCCCGAGCCCATCCGGCCCCAAAGAGCGCTGGGACACTGAATCTGAAAGCTCCCAGACTCGCTCAGCATCCTCTTGGGCCAAGGCATCCACATAGCGCCGCAGAACTTGCCTAGGTGTATCCATATGAACACACCCAAGTAGCGCGCAGACCCCTCCTAATGCCATCCACATCCACTGTCTCCGCCCCGGTATCTCAGCTCTAGCGTAGAATATCAAAAGTGACCTCCCCCCTCGCCATCGACCACACTACCCGGCCCGGGAACATGCGCCCTGACAGCGGAGTGTTGCGCGAACGCGAAAATGAACTACTTAGCTGAAACTCCCAGGCGGCGTGCGGATCTACCAACACTAGATCAGCCGTTCCGTTTGCAATGAGCCGCCCGAGATCCCGGCGCCCAAGTACTTGCGCCGGACCACGAGTCAGCACCGCAACCGCCCGCTCAAACGTGAGACGCCCCTGTTCCACGAGCTCGAGCACCACACCAAAGGCGGTTTCCAGCCCAATAGATCCCGACGCCGCTCGGTCAAACTCAACATTTTTATCAAGCTCAGTCTGCCCTTGATGGTCGGTAGCCACCGCATCAATGGTCCCATCCGCTAATGCTCGTACAACCGCATCTACATCAACTTGGGTTCGCAGTGGTGGGACTAATTTGGCGGCAGTATTGTATCCTAAGGTAGCTTCATCAGTGAGAATAAGGTGGAGCGGACTTACTTCCGCAGTCACTCGCACACCACGACGTTTAGCCTGACGAATAAGCTCAGCCGCACCTGCGGTGGAGACATGCCCCAAGTGGAGTCGGGCACCGGTGAGCTCCGCCAGTGCTAAGTCCCTGGCCACCCCCACCGCCTCCGCCGCACTAGGAGAACCACGAAGCCCCAAGCGGGCAGATACTTCACCTTCATTCATAACTCCGCCCAAAGAGAGCCACTCGTCCTCAGCATGGGTAGCTATGGGCATACGAAGGTCATAGGCGGTTTCCATAGCATACCGGAGCAGCTGACTATCGCGAACCGAGCGGTCAGCATCCGTAAATAGCACACACCCAGCCGCAGATAGGTTTCCCATCTCAGCAAGGCTTTCCCCTTTTCGCCCTAAAGACAGGGCACCAGCGGGCAAAACTCGAGTAGAACCGGCCGCTCTCGCTCTTGATAAAATCAGTTCCACCACCTCAACCCGATCAATAGTCGGTTCGGTTGTAGGCATCATCACTACAGTCGTGAATCCCCCCGCTGCAGCCGCAGCCACACCGGTGGCGATCGACTCTTGCCTAGTAAAGCCGGGCTCACCAAGGTGGGAACGAAGATCAATAAAACCGGGGCACAACACCAGTCCGTGGCCATCCACCACCCGGTCAGCGAGTACGTCTGGCTCGACATTAAGATACCTAAGGTAGGGCCCCTCGATAAGCACCGAGCGATCCCGAGCATCTATCCCGGCACCAGGATCAAATACTCGTACGCCTCGAATTAAGGTTCTCTTCATAGGTCTTTCGAACTGGACCAACCGTCCACATCCATGGCCCGCTCCAAAACCGCCATACGAGCCGCCACCCCATTTCGGACCTGATGAGCCACCACCGACGTGGGTCCATCAGCCACTTCTGGGTCAATCTCAATGCCTCGATTCATGGGTCCCGGATGCATCACAAATGCTTGGGGTGGCATCCGGCGGGCTCGTGCAGCAGTGAGTCCGTAGGTTCGCGTATAGTCGGACAAGCTGGGAAACGCTGGTGGTCCCTGCATCCGTTCAAACTGGACCCGAAGCATCATCACTGCGTCCGCAACCTCAATGATCTCATCCACATCACGGACAATACGGGCTCCCAAGGGCTCCAAGGTCTTCGGGACCAGCGAACGTGGGCCCCCAAGAAGCACGCGAGCCCCGAGCTTACGCAAAAGAAAAAGATTCGACCGAGCCACCCGAGAATGGGCAATATCCCCAATGATTCCGATAGTTCGCCCTTCTAAGCTATCGAGACGGTCCAGCAAGGTCAGCGCATCGAGTAAAGCTTGCGTAGGATGCTCATGGGCACCATCTCCCGCATTCACCACTGCTGCACCATTACCCACACTTTCCATCGCTTCAGCGAGGAGCTGTGGTGCTCCGGGACTACTATGTCTTATAATGATCACCCCAGGGTCCATCGACGCTAGCGTTCGCCCGGTATCCCAAAGCGACTCCCCTTTGGTGACCGAACTCGAAGACGCGGAGATACTTATTGTGGAAGCCCCTAGCTTCTGAGCGGCCATCTCAAATGACACTCGTGTACGGGTACTACTCTCGTAGAACAGCGTTATGACGGGCACACCTGCCATAACGCCGTGAACTTGCTCCGGGGCGTCCCTCAGGATACGCGCTCTAGCAAGAATCTGACGAATATCTAGAGCACTGAGGGTTTCAATACCCAGTAGGTGCTGATTGGCTCGACGTAAAAGGACGGTAGACACCGTCAATGTTCCTCCTCTGCCTCCGACAATCTGCGAATAGACGTACACGTGCAAGAATTATATGCAAAGTCATTGAGCCAATTTGCCTTGGCCTCCAGCCGTTCAAGACTCATCCGAGCAGTAGATGAATATGGCCAGCGTAACTCCGCTCCAAAAAACGGCCACGTATACTTGTCATCATAGTAGAACTCCACAACACACTCTTTTCCGATACTTCCGAGCTGCTGCTGCTTTGCTGGACTTTCGTTTTCGAGCTCCGCTGGCTCGTACGCTACCCGGGTCATCCTGAAGTTATCCGCTGAGAGCTTAAGCCCAAGGTGTCTTACGCTCTTAAGCAAATCTTCGATAACCACTCGGTCGTCTGTTTCTTGGTAGGCAGCTACACAAGCCGTTCGCATCCGTGAGGAAACTTGCCACAGAGGCCACATAATCGGAGCCAAGGCCCAACAGCAGTACCCAAGACCCAGCAGCACAAAAAAGAGGCTTACCGAGGTCGGATTCACCTTGGATGGTGCCTTCATCGCATAGATGTTCATGTGTGTCTCCAAATCCGGAAAGCATTGAAATGAGCCAACGTTAGCTTTTCGGCGCCTGGCAGCTAAGACGGTATCGGATAGTAACTAGTCAAGGGGAGAGAGTCGAGGCGTTACGAGCTTGCCATTGCCTCTTTTAGGGTCGTGCCCAATTCGGCGGGAGTTGGAGCAACTCGAACGCCGGCAGCTTCCAACGCCGCAATTTTATCCGTCGCCGACCCTTCTCCGCCGGAAATGATGGCCCCAGCATGCCCCATACGCTTACCAGGAGGAGCGGTTGTCCCGGCAATAAAACCAGCCACTGGTTTCTTCATTTCTCGTTTGATATAGTCAGCGGCTTCTTCTTCCGCCGTTCCACCAATCTCGCCAATCATGATAACTCCGTGGGTATCAGGATCAGCATTGAAGGCCTCCAATACTTCCAAATGTGAGGTACCATTTACTGGGTCACCTCCGATACCTACACAAGTCGACTGGCCAATACCTAGTTCGGTCAGTTGTCCCACCGCTTCGTAAGTGAGCGTTCCAGATCGCGAAACAACCCCAATATTGCCCGAACGATGGATATGGCCAGGCATAATACCTATCTTACAAGCCCCCGGAGTAATAACACCGGGACAATTTGGCCCAATGATGCGGCTTTTTGACGACTGGTAAACTTCATTGACCTTCACCATATCCAAAACCGGAACCCCTTCGGTGATGACAACAATGAGCTCTATCTCAGCATCAAGAGCCTCCAAAATGGCATCGGCACAGAAAGGAGGTGGCACGTAGATCACTGTAGCATTACAACCGGTGGTCTCCCGTGCTTGCGCCACTGTATCAAAAATCGGTACTCGCTCCGCAAATGTTTGACCTCCCTTACCAGGGGTACAACCAGCAACAACCTGAGTGCCATATTCGAGCATCTGACCAGCATGGAATGAGCCGGCTGAACCCGTAATACCCTGAACGAGGACTTTTGTATCTTTATTGACGTAGATAGCCATAGTTACTTCCTCGCAGCCGCGAGCTCCACAACCTTCTTTGCGCCGTCCAACATATCATTGGCGGATGTGAGTGATAAACCGGAGTCTTCCAGCATCTTCTTACCGAGTTCAACATTTGTGCCCGCAAGGCGAACCACCACCGGCAGCTTAAGGTCCAGTTTCCGAGCGGCACCGATCACACCAGCAGCAATGACATCACACTTCATGATACCCCCAAAAATATTAACAAATACTGCTTTCACCGCTGGGTCTCGTAGAATAATTTCAAACGCCGCCTGGACCTTCTCTTCATTGGCCCCACCCCCAACATCTAGAAAATTAGCCGGAGCTCCACCTACGTGCTTGATAATATCCATCGTGGCCATCGCCAAACCGGCACCATTCACCATGCAGCCGATATTACCTTCGAGTGAAATATAACTAAGATCATACTTCGAAGCTTCGATCTCTTTTTCGTCTTCTTCATCTAAATCGCGATACTCAAGCACTGTTTTTTGACGATAGAGAGCATTCGAATCAAAGTTCATCTTTGCATCAAGAGCAAATAGATCACCCGAATCAGTGATAATGAGGGGATTAATTTCAACAATCGATGCGTCCGTTTCAATAAATGCTCGGTAGAGTCCTAGGAAAAGCTGCGTTACTTTACGCACCAACGACGTATCCAAACCCATCGCAAACCATAGCTGACGAATCTGGTAAGGCAATAGACCCACCGTAGGATTAACGGTTACGCGGTGTATTTTTTCCGGAGTCGCCGCTGCAACCTCTTCGATGTCCATGCCCCCCTCCGAACTGGCCATGACCACCACTCGCTTGGATGCGCGATCCAAGACCAGTCCGGCGTACAACTCCTGTCGAATAGCTACGCCCTGCTCAACCAGTAGCCTTCGAACCTTTTGGCCTTCCGGTCCGGTTTGATGGGTTTTGAGCATCATGCCCAGCATCGCGTCTGCAGATTGGCGAACTTCGTCGATGGTTTTCACCACCTTAACGCCCCCCCCCTTGCCGCGACCACCCGCATGAATTTGGGCTTTTACAACCACCGGAAGTTGTCCAAGCTTCTCCGCTCCAGCCACTGCTTCATCAACAGAAGTAGCCTGGTGGCCAATCGGTGTGGGGACGCCAAATCTCCGAAGGAGCTCTTTGGCTTGGTACTCGTGGATCTTCATCAATGCTCCCGCCGACCCGAAGTCACGCGGGTCGATACCTCAAGATATTTTGGGCCCCCGCCAAGTCGAAATGCGCTCATCATTGGTGGGCACACCACTCCCCATCCGAGGGTGGTCATCGAGCGGCCAGGGCCGGTTGCGTGTAGGCACCCTTATGATCCCCCCAGACTTGACGCAACTGGACGACGCGTGCGGAACCTCGCGACAAAGCGCCGCGCAATTGCCAGACCGCCGATCATCCTTCTCATCGCGATTCATCAATGAACCAACCATTTCATGCGCCGTATGGCCTCAGGTTGGAAAACAACCAGAGGCCATACAGAAGATAGGACCAACTCGTCACCTAAGCACCCAACCGGAGCACAACAAGCCACTTCATGACCGTCGCTTTCTCACCACCCCGATCCCAAAGACTGCATAAGAGAATCTGACCTCATCGTTTGTAGAGTTCCACCCTCCATAGTGTGTGCTCGAACCACAAAAAGCTACTCGTCTAAGCCGCAGTATATGGCCCTAACCACGGTTGTATGTCCTGCCCGCGTAGCCACATGATATGGGGCCAAGGTGACAACCGTAACGTTAATTCGTGGAGATGGTATTGGTCCCGAAATCATGGACGCCGCCATTGAGCTCATTGAAGCGACAGGGGCGAAACTCAGTTGGGAAGAAAAACCAGCCGGAACCGCCGCCATTGAGCGTTTTGGTGCCCCTCTACCTCAAGAAACGATCAACTCAATCAGCAAGAACGGCATCGCCTTTAAGGGTCCTCTCATGACTCCAGTTGGAGGCGGATTTCGTAGCGTGAATGTCGCCCTTCGCCAGGAACTAGATCTCTACGCAAACGTTCGCCCAGCAACAACACTACAAGGGGTCACCTCTAAGTTCGAAGACGTAAACCTCGTTGTGATCAGGGAGAATACCCAGGGTTTATACTCAGGCATTGAGTATCATGTTGATCCTCAGCAACAAGCCGCTCACGCAATCTCCATCATCAGTCGTTACGCTTCGGAGCGCGTGATCCGCTTCGCTTTCGAATACGCCCGGTCACAGCAGCGCCGCAAAGTTACACTTGTGCACAAAGCAAACATTCTAAAATTAACCACCGGATTATTCCTCCGAGTGGGTCGAGAACTTGCTGCGCAGTACCCAGACATTGAGTTCAATGACCGCATTATTGACAACATGGCCATGCAACTCGTTTTGAACCCAGCGCAGTTTGATGTCATCGTGACCACAAATCTGTTTGGGGACATCTTATCCGACCTCGTATCCGGCCTAATTGGTGGACTAGGGGTTGCCCCTTCAGGCAACTACGGAGAAGAAGTAGCCATATTCGAGGCCATACACGGCACAGCACCTGATATTGCCGGCCAAGCTAAGGCCAATCCTACCGCAGTAACCCTCTCAGGGGCTCTGCTTCTTCGTCATATCGGCTGCCCTCAGGAAAGCGTGGCACTTGAAACAGCATTGCGGCATGTCATCAAAGAGGGCCAGCATGTAACCCCAGATCTCGGCGGAAGTGCCTCCACCCAATCATTCTGTTTGGCGGTAAAAGAGGTGCTACGAGCCGGGGGATGACTCGCTCAAAGACAATAGAAGTGTGCCCAGACACTATGTCTCACGATTTTTCGCCCGACGCTGACAGGCGATGCCTAGACTGTTAAACCTTTATGCACCCGAGTCAGCGAGGCACTTGAGGGATCTTGGATGAATAAGAAGGCAATGACCGTGCGTGGTCAGGACTCAGACAATAGTCCCGCAGAGGCCCACCTATGGGTGTGCTCCGGCAAAAATGTTGGCCGGCGCTATACGGTAGGTGCCGTCCCCAAAGTTCTTGGCAGAGCCGTGGCCTGTGACATCGTGGTTGAAGATGAACGAGCTTCTCAACGCCACGCCCGCATCCATTTCGCACAAGGAAAACATGTAGTTGGAGACCTATCTTCCACAAACGGAACGTTCGTTAACAGTCACCGTATTCAACAAGCAGAACTTCGAGATGGCGATCTCGTCCAGATTGGCGAAACAGTTTTCGAGTACCTCTTTGAGGGAGCCGGAGCTAATCCGCCGCACCCCAATGACCGCGTCAACCGTGGTCGACCGGGCACGGGTTCTCCCCGGCAACCCACAGCAGGAAACCTCGTTCCCGCCGGTGCACCTCCGGCCATGCCTTCGGAGTTAGCTCCACCGGGCTATCACCATGGGTACGCCCCCGGAGCACAACTGCCTGCACCCTATGCTGGCCACTACGGAGGCCAGTACTACGCGGAGGAAGAGCCAGCAGAAGCCACTTTTGACCTCATCAGCTATTTGATCTGGATTCGGAAAATTATTCAGGCCTACGCCCCTTACTGGCCAGTTATCGCCTCGTTCCTGTTCATCGGTGTAGCCCTAGGTGCGCTCTACCACAAATATACACCCGCACCATATTCAGCCGCGTTTCAGATTGTCCTTCGCCCCAGTGGAACCAGTCGCTCGGTCTTGGGCGGGCCAAATGGGGGTGATGGTACCATCGAATTTTTTGGAAATCAGGTAGCGACAAGATTCACATCTGCACCGGTCATCGAGCAAACGCTCAAAAGAGTCACCGGTGACACCCCATCATCTCCAGAAGTCTCCATAACCGCCGCCAATCTAACATTCGAGCGACTGGGAAACTTTCAGTCCAATATGTACAGCGGATCTATCAAAGCTCAGGACGGAGACTACGCGGTTCGCTATCTAAATACGCATCTCCAAGTATTTCTCAATCGCGAAGTAGAAATGGCCTTGAGCCAAGTTAAGGCCGATGTTGGATTTTTCCGTAAGCAAGTCGAAGAGACCGCTCGCCTTGTGGATAAAGCCGAGTCCGCAGTTTCGAAGTACAAGGCAACCCATCCAGACGCCCTACCAGAACTGGCTCGCACCAACTACAATCTCTTATTTACTCTGCAGCAGCGGCGTTCTGAGCTTGAACGCAAGCTCGTTTCCTTAGAAGCCTCTTTGCGGGAAGACAATCTTCAATTTAAGCAGACGCCTAAATATTCGAAGGCGTCTATATCTCAACGGAATACATTTGCAGTTCGGATCAGCGAGACCGAAAGTAAGCTGGCGGCTGCTCGGGCACAGGGCAAGGGAAATAAACACCCAGAGGTTCTTCAATTAAGGCGAGAGCTTGCGGAATACAAACAACTATCTAATGCCCGCAACGACAACAAAAGAAGCAATACTACTCAGGTCACGCTAAATCCTACCTACCAAAGACTTGAACAGCGAGTTCAGGAAGGTACGGCAGAATACCGAGCCCTCAAACAAGAACTCAAGCAGGTCAATGGCGATCTACAAAGCCAAAAAAGAAAAATTGAATTACTACCCCAAGCAGAAGCAGAGTATCGGGAGCTAGCTCAAGAATATGAAACCGGGCAGGCCGCCTATAGCGAACTGCTCAAGCATCTTAAAAACGCTGAACTACATCTCGATCGCGAACGAGCTCGTGCCGACTCTCAATACAATATCGTCATGCCCCCCAGACAGAGTCTGCGAAACCCAAATAAGAGCCGATTCATTCGATTGCTGATGGGGGGGTTTGTTGGTGTCTTCTTCGCTTTTGCGCTTTCAACCATTCTGTCCATACGCTCAGGACATCTGAGCCTAAGCCTTCTTATCGGTCGCGAAATTGATCTAAGTGCGATCTTCGGGGACGACGAACCACCGCCCGAACCTTCTCGTTCCCACCGTCCGGCGCTGATGCAGCCCAACTACTACTCCGGTGAAGACGAACCCGAAACATTGGCTCCACCCCATCATGGCTCTTACCGCTCATCACACGGCGAAGACGATCAAGCCACGATTGTGCCCCCGCCTTCCAAAGACTCCATATAACATCGTACATAGTCTCATTCGGTCCAAGTCATTCGTTCGATATCCCCCCTAATTTCTCCCTCGGCATCCATCTTGAAAGTAGGACCTCTCATAGCTAGCAGGCCATCGGAGAAGTGAGTTAGGCGCTTCGCGGGTCCTTTTTCCGTGGAAAGTCAGGACCGGCTTCGCCTTTCATCGGTTGCATACGCCCGGTATGCGCCCTCTTCATTCGGAGCGTTCCACGAAAAAGATACTTCGCGGATCACCCATCCCACTTCTCCGATGGCCTGCTAGTGATTACTTGGCATCCGGTTGGCGACCAATACCTTTATTGTCCCGAGTTCCATATAACCAAGCCAAACCGATAGAGACTGTGGCCTGCTCTTGCGAGAACCCAACGTCACCAAGTTGGGCTAGGTGAGGACCGCGGGTAGAAAAGCTCCCGTTTCCGGTCAGCCGAAACTGTTCACTCAGTTGCCAGCCCAAAGTAAGACCAGCAGATAGAGTGGATAGATCATTGCGATTCAGTCCGGTAACATCAACGGGTGGCGTAGACCTCTCTATGGCCACTGTAGAGCCCTGAAATGCGAGACTACCTAGGAAGTCTCGACCGACTTGGGTACGGAAAATTATCGTTCCGGTTGACTGGCTATAGTATTCTTGCAGCGTCGGATCAGCAAATCCATCCACGGACAAACCTATATCTACAGAGAGTCGCAGAAGACGCTTTTGAATGAGGGCCCACTCGACGCCCGCAAGCGCTACCGGCAGAATAGATGTATCTGTAGAAGATGAAGGCTGGTCCTCCGTATTATCCTGGTCAGCATTGAGTAATCCTATCGCACCCTCCTGAACAGCGACAACCATTCCTAATCCAAGCCTCCACGCCCCCGTGCGAGACCAGCTATGTTTCCAAGTACTGCTCAGTTTAGCTACATGATTGAACGGCCCGGGGTCAAAGTCTACGGCAGAATAGGAAGTTGCGATCAAAATAGAATCGAGCTCAGAAAAATTCAATTCCACCCCAACTTCAGTCAAAATTTGACATGTATCCGCAAACGCAACTGGTTGAGACTCGGAGCTTTCCCGATCGAGTACACACAGTACTTCATCATCCGCCCCCAGCGGAGGAGCATCATTACCCACCGCAAGAATACCATTGTCATCTGGACTGAGCGTAAGCGACCAGGATGCACGCATTTGTAATTCATGGCGGTCCCACAGTGGTGCTGTAAGGCCCGTATCCACGGCAAATGCCGTGGACCGAATAACCGGACTTCGGACTGTACCACCACCCGAACTAACCGGTGCTTGAGGCCCATCCGCTCCACCTCCTGCAGTGCCGCCGCCTATAGGTACTCCTAAGCCATTGTTGGCAACCGTCTGATAGTCCTGCTCTCCGGTTAGCACCCGACCATTGAGGGTCCACGTCCAAAGTGGACGAATAAGGTACCGGACCTGACTATCCACTCCGTGTCGAACAAGGAATGGTCGCCCTTCGTCAGCCTCCAGCGCTGAGAAAGAACCCGAACTATCACTCAGCTCTTGCACACGTAGCAACAGGCGAGGTTCATACCCCACACTTAACAACCATCGACTATTCGCCGCCTGAAGCCGTACCTGTGGATTAAGTTCCGTATCGTATGCTAGACTGCTATCGACGTTGCCTGGATTGTTAGGATCTACCGTTCCGGTTGGGATAGTCCCAACGCGCTGTAGTAACGAAACACCTACTTGCGCATCAGTCTCTATCTGAGCGACGAGTAAGCCTATTGTCGCCCCCCACGCTGCGATCATCATCCGTTCTACTCGACCACAATGACGTCGTTATCGTGGAGCTCAAACGTTGAGGACGCCAGATCTCCACCTTTCAGATCGTCGTAGGTGAATCGAACTCTTACCAATTTAGGTCGTTTGCGGAGAACATAGATCCCTGACCGATCGGCATATGGCGTCAATCCTCCCGCCCGAGCAATCACCGAGAGTACCGTTTCATCATATTCAACGGTAAAATTGCCTGGCGTACCGACCTCACCGGTAACCGCAATCCGGACCGGCCGCGGCTTCAAAATAGTGATCGACACCTTAGGCTTGATCACTACTCCTTTGAGAACGGTCGCAAATCGTTTGGCCGACTCGATTTCGGTCAACCCCGTGACCAAAACTTCACCGAGCAACGGCTGTAGAATAGTCCCATTCTCTCTGACAACATACGATCCCGAAAGATCACTTTGTCCCCGGACTGTCACTCCCAGAGTATCTCCACTCTGGATACGACGAACTTGCCCCGTGGGTGGAAAATCGCGAACCCAAACATAAGGCATAGTCGTCGAACAACTCGTGCCTAATATCACGCAACTAAGAAGCAACCAGTAAACCCATTTTGCCGGCATCAAATAGTCTTTTACATGGATGTACCTCGGGGACAATGCGTGCCTCTCCCGGTGACTGGTTTAAGAACTGATTTCCACGAACCGTTAGGCGTGAGCAGCACAAATCCCTCAATCTAGGGGACGACTGGAAATCGACCAGTGTTTTAGCACGTTCCGTACCTGGGCAACGTCAAAGGGCTTCGTTAGAAGCGGAGGATTGACCTTTCTAACAAATCCTCGAGCTCGTTCTGTATGTAAGGCTCCCGTCATAAAAATGGTGCGATCAAGCAGGCTCGGCTTCTCGCTCAAGAAAGCCTCATAAACCCCAATACCATCTAGTCCCGGCATACCAAGATCACACAGAATAAGATCCCACCGGTCTGGATAGGCCAAAGCTACTTGCAATCCTTCACTTCCCCCCTCAGCCACCATTACATCCATCTCGTTAAGTGCTCGAACGATAGCACGACCGATGGCTGGCTCATCATCAATAACCAACACCTGAGGACGACAAGATGCACCGTCCTGGACGCTCGGTGGGATATCGATGCCATTAGCCACTACGGTAGTGGACGGTGCCGTTGCATCCGGGAGTGATGAGGAGCTGTTTTCAGCAGTCACCCTCTCGTAAACTCGACTCTCTAACGAAGTGGAGCCACTTTTTTGGGCACTGGAACAGTCAACCCAACCTCGAATCGACCAACCAACATCGTCGACGTAAGCCAATCGAAACTCGGTCTTTGCTTGATGACCAGTTGCATCGTGGAGGACACACTCAAATCGGAATTCACGAGTATCTACTGATGCAGGTTCCTTATATAGCTCTCCTAGACTGATCTTTTCTGCCCACGGCTCAAATACGGTGGCTCCCGGCCCCGAAAATTGTAGCCATCGCTCCGCGGCAGGAGAAGACCGACTTATTCTACCCTCACCATCAATGAGCATCATAATGAGTCTGTCATCAGAGAAAGCGACTTCACAGACCGCTTGCAGCTCTCGAACCGTCCGACGGCGCACCTCACGAGACTTTGCTAAACGCAGAAGGACCGAGGCCCCTTGCAGCGCATCCTCAAAGAAATCGACATTCACTAATTGCCGGGACCCATCTCGGGCATGAAGCCAATAGGCTTTCCTCGAGGCAGATGCGTGACGAAAGCTGTGCACAACAGATCCGTCATCGCTGGTGAGTATAATAACTTCTTTTGCGGATTGGTTGAGAAGGGTCCCGATAGGCATCTGAAAGAGGTGACTACCACCGGGACTGATGTACTCCACATGACCATGGCGGTCGATATCAACTAAGGTAGCCTCCATGGAGGCCAGAAATCGATCCGTACGCCGCTCCCGGCGGCCGGATATTTCGACCAGCCGAGCCAAACGCTGCACAACCGGTTTGGATTCACGGATGGAGGTATGTTCCATTGGGGCCGCAACTTCTCCCCGTAAGCCGACCAGAACCAGGAGCAACGAGGCACAAAGCCCCACCAACCCCACGCCAATAGCTCTTCTGATCAATTCACTCTCCAGCGCCCGGCTTTCAGTGACTAATTGCATCTTAAAACGTGCTAGTGCCTTTTGGCTTTGTCGCAATCCATCTAGAGAGGGTGCGCTCACATAGGCAGCTACCGCAACGCCGACCGTTCGCAGCAAAGAAGCTCTCTCTGCATCAAGGGACAATCTGTCCAAAAGTAGCCGCAAACGAAGAAGGCAAGCTTTTGATTCGTGGACTTCTTCAGAGGCGAGTGCGACCGAAATTTCATCAACCACTCGATGCACCTCGCCCCGGAGCACCAACTGCTTTCGGAGAGAACCCATCGAAGCAACCGGGAGGGCTGCGGCGAGAAAAACAATGACGCCCGCCACTATCCAAGCCCATCGAACTCGACCGGCGCTGGACTCCAAATCAAGCACGCTCACCGGGTCACTCTCACTCGCCGTGCGCCGCCATCATGCATTCGGCTCTCCGTCTGTGGCACTTTCAAGCAAAGATATGGGAGCCTCACAACCAGCATTTTGCACCGTACGTTTAGCGCTCGACGAAGAATATCGACCAAAAACCGGCAAACTTCGCCGAATCAGCCTCGTGTATTTACAAAATCAAACTTATCTACGCATAGACGAAAGACCTTTGAATCAGCGACAATTGTGCGTAGCAAGCACCAGACACTATAGACTACGCACGACGAGCAAACTTGGTTGCAACTGCGCGCGCTCTCTCTCGACGAGAAGCGCAGACTGCGCTTGAAAGATTGTCAATGACAAGGTCCAGTTCTTCGAGACTCGCACCACATCGAACCGCACCCCGTGCATGACTCGCCAGCTGACGATCTTGACCAAGTGAAGCTAACGCTGCCACCGCTAACAATTCTCGGGTTGCCAGCGATAAGCCGGGCCGCGAGAGCACCCGCCCGTACACGTGTCCAATAATCCAAGCCAGTAAATCTGGGTGATGATGGTGCAGATGTTCTTGTACTCCATCTGAGCCGTCAGCATACACTCTCCCGAACGTGTGGGTGCCAAGCTCCGGTTGGTCCGACTCGAGACGTATTTCCTCTGGCTCCATACCCCCCAAATCACCCTCCGCTGTTATCACATCGAATGCCTCAATAGTTCGGGGAAATCCCGCAAAAAGATGTACCATGAGAATAGTTTCTCTCCACCCTCGATCAGGCTCACCTTGGGGAGCATCTTGGCGAATAGCTCGAACTTCATCCCATTGTCCTAAAACGATGGACGAAAACAGACGAATGAGTCTTAAGTCGCGGTCTGATAGCACAAGAGAATCCTATCAATAGGTCACTATCAATGGACAAAGCGGTTCGACTAGAGCGTGTCTTCTACATCCAACAAAAGGACTGAACAACCTGCATATTCAGTAGCTTACAGTCCCACCCCTCAGTTAGCTACGACTAGCTGTCCTCCGAATCCGAACCTAAAGACAAACCATGTAGCTCGGATAGTTCACGCCGAACCTAAAGACACACCCTAGGGCATGTCTTCAAACTCCGGCTGCGGAGATGACTCCGTATCCCGCGGGTGTGAAGGGGCCGGCCCCAGAGAGAGGGGTACGGGATTGTACCGAACCGAGGGGCCCGAAAGGGTGGCGAAGCCACCGAACCCTCACCCATGCGCGAAACAAGTCAGAACGCGGTCCGGAGTTTGAAGACACGCCCTAGATTCTCACTCCGGCCATCTAGGCAATCCAAGTTTGTGAGATAGAAAATCGCGGACGTAGAACCTCGGGTCACGACGAGGTTTTCGCTCGATCAATTGCCTAACCTTCCATATCGACTGTCCCGCAAGAAAAGCGGCATCTGCTACACCAGCATACAATGGACCGAATTGTTTCCTGTAGTAGTAGGAACGAGAGTCAAACCAGTAATTTGGCTGCCTTCGATCCGGTGAGTACGCTCCGGTACTCGCACACCCTATGTGACCGACTGCTGCTTCCGGAACGTACCAGGTCGGCCAACCCTTCCGTTTGGCTCGCAGACACAGTTCTGTTTCCTCAAAATACAAGAAGAAGGCTTCATCAAATAATCCCACATCATCGAGCATCTGCCTGCGGATAATCATGGATGCACCTCCCACCCAATCGACCTCACAAGCCTCTGTCGGCATGGGGTCAATGACCACATTATGTTCCGCAAGAAGCCAACTCAGGGGCCCAAACCG
Organism: Myxococcales bacterium; assembly: GCA_019634385.1. GTDB lineage: Bacteria > Myxococcota > Kuafuiibacteriia > Kuafuiibacteriales > Kuafuiibacteriaceae > JAHQVK01. The sequence goes on from JAHQVK010000176.1 coordinate 16,802, forward strand.
GACACTGCTCTCAAACTCACTCACAATACCGTGAAATCGAAATGCGTTCACAAAGGGCTGACGACTTTCGTCGATGATGGCACTCCCCGCTATGCCTACATAGGGATGTGCGTCCATCCACTCTACGAGCGTTTGGATAGACTTCGGTTCTGGAAAGGCATCGCTATTCAGCAGATAAACGTACTCGGGCAAATCATCGGTTGCGAGTACGTATCTTATGGCGCAGTTGTTGCCGTACCCGAACCCGCCGTTGCGGCCCGATTCAAGGAGAATAACCTGGTCACCCCAGTTTTCCTTGACGAGATCTTCCCGCAGTTTCTCCGCAGAACCGTCCTGAGAGTCGTTGTCGACGATTATAACTTTGGACGATAGCCCGTTAAGCTCAGGCATCAGAGTCCGCACCGCTTTCATCGTCAGATCCGGAGTTTTGTAATTAACCGTCGCAGTGAGCAACTTCATGACCAGGCCAAAGGACTAGCGGGCGTGGACAACATCGGCAAGCACGGTAAGATCACGATTTCAGGTCGCTCCCATCTTCCCGAGGACACGTCGATCATGCTCATCAGCACTTGATCAGAGGACCTCTGCGCAGAAGCACTTGAGTTAGGAAGTACGATCGCTTTTGAAGGACATCAGCCATGACCCCGACGAAATTCAAGCTCGACGGCTCACCGTGCCAAGGTTTCCGATTCGGGCCCGCGAACAGCTCGCCACGAGCAGTTCTTCATATCGTCCATGGTATGTCTGAGCACTCACTCAGATATAGCGAGCTGGCAAAAGTTCTTACGCAGAGAGGGTGGATCGTCTACGCGCACGATCATCGAGGGCATGGTCAGTCGATCGGCACCAACGACGAGCCTGGACACTTTGCCGACAAAGACGGCTGGTCCTTAGCCATTCAGGACCTGGCGGCCTTTCTTCGCTATGATCGCAAACAACATCCCGATCTTCCGCTCGTGGTCTTCGGACAGAGCATGGGCTCCTTCCTGGTCCAGGACTACGTGACTGGCAACGCTGCCGAAGGACTTTCTGCAGCGATTCTATCCGGAACCAACGGCCGGCCTCCATTGATCGCGCAAATCGGGTTATGGCTGGCCCGCTTCGAGTGTTTGCGCCAAGGCCTGCGAGGGCGAAGCCCGCTCCTTAGCCAACTCTCATTCATGTCTTTTAACCAAAAATTCAAACCCAATCGTACTACCGCCGATTGGCTGTCGAGAGACGTCCAAGAAGTCGACGCGTACGTCGAAGATCCGTTGTGTGGATTCCAAGTCACCAACCAGCTCTGGGTTGACCTCCTACAAGCATTGCCAGAGCTCACTCACCCTCAACGGCTCGCACAAATCCCAAAAAATTTTCCGATATACATCTTCGGAGGAGACAAGGATCCTACCAACGATCAAGGCCGAGGACTCGTAAAACTCGTGGAAGCTCTTCGAAGTGCCGGCCTACAACAGATTGACTTCAAACTGTATGCAGATGGGCGACATGAAATGCTACACGAAATTAATCGAAACCATGTAACCACCGACCTCATTGAGTGGCTGGAAAATCAGGTTCTCCAGCCATCATAATCCACCTAACAACGGGACGGTCGGCTTCGTAGGCAAGCTAGCTGATTTGAACTCCAAACAGCTTCATCATAAACATCTAGATTTTAAAGACTTATTAGGATCAAGTGATAGATCTTGTCCGAGCTCAACCGCACGCCCTAGCTTGATCCGGTGAGTGACCCTCCTATTCCGTTGAAACCTGTCTTGGCTCAGCTGACATCTGGCACCACCTATTTGTTGGGGAGCTCACAGTTTCACGTCGGGGCTCGCAAAATAACATCGGAGGTTCCATCCCTCGGACCTCAAGAACAGAAAACCTTGGGCCATGCGGCCCCCAAACGATACCGAGAGTTTGCAACCGCTCGATCGCTCGCCCGACAACTTCTGAGCGAAATTGGACAGCCGTGCACGGACCTACCAAGGCATACTGACGGTTATCCGAGTTGGCCAGTAGGTACTTGGGGATCCATCAGTCATAGCCATCAAGTAGCTATCGCCGCCGTCCGCTACGGCGACAGAGGATTTGGTATAGATATCGAAGGTAGTCGTCCCATCGAACGCACTCTCCACCCTCATATTCTACGCCCTAATGAACTCAATTTTTGTGCTGAGTCCCGCCGCAATGCATTGGCCAAGATCGTATTCTCAGCCAAGGAGGCCTTTTACAAGGCACAATATCCGCTCACCAATGTCTTTCTTAATTTTCATGATGTAGAAATACATCTTCATGAGCAAACGCAGCGGTATTCGGTTAAAGTATACCATCCCGTAGTTAACAAACTCCCAATGAATCACTTCCGCGGGGGATGGATAATTGTTGAGCCGTATGTTCTAACTACCGCCTATTTTGTAGACAAATAACCGTCTTCCCGTAGCGCCGCATCCATGCCCTCACGGTAGGTCGGATAATGAAGTTCACCAATGAGTTGCTCACGGTAAAGAGAACGACAAGGTTTGCCGCTTGTCCGAAATTCTTTGAGGCTCGGAGTCTCCGTTGATCGGACAGATGCACTAGGGTGTACCGTAGGAAGTTTCAGGTTCGTCAGTGATGCGGCATAACGCACCACATCCAAAGTCGGTGTTGGCTCTTCGTCACATGCGATAAGTTTGGTGGGAGGCGAAGCATCTATAGTCATGGCGACCAAAATTCGAGCCAGATCATCTCGATGAATTCGACTGACCCGAGAGCCGCCTTCGAATAGTTCAAGCTTACCAGCCTCAAGCCTGGTTATAAGATGGCGTCCTGGACCATAGATACCTGCGATACGGACGATATGAGTAGGTGCGGGTGACACATTAAGCAGTTCCCGCTCATAAACGGCCCGCATCTGCCCCAGCCGCCCACCAGGAACAACCGGTGAGTCCTCATCTACCCACTCATCAGGGTCTACTGGTGGCGAATAGACACCGGTGGTGGACCCATACACAAGCCGCTCACAGTTTTTTCCCAAGCAGAGCCCAACCTGAACCGCATCGTCATCTACAGGCCGATCACGAGGAGGGGGAGCCAAGTGAATAACTCTCGACGCCCCTTCTAAAGCATCTTTGAGCGTCGCTTGGTTTCGGGTATCTCCCTGTATGGGCAAGAACCGCTCACCCAGACGCTCACGAAAGACCACCAGCGGAGCCATCCTGCGCGCGATACCAACAACTTCATATCCCTTAGAAATCAGCTGCTGTGCCACCGACATCCCGGTATAGCCCATGCCTAGAATCGCAATCCTCATAACTTTGACGTAGAATGGAACAGAATCACCGCCAAGATAAACAGCACATCAACCTTGCCTAACCGGTCACCGTCGCTAAGTTTTGAATCCAAGGTGGCAAAGGTTATAAAACACCTCAATACAGACTCTACTGCCGCGTCTGCGGTTACATTCCGCATACAATCATCACCAGCGGAGCAACAGCGGGCCAACCCAACCTACCCTCGAATTGTTGCACGTGATATATTGAACGCCTCTCAAGAAGCGGATGAGATTATCGCCAATGCCCAAGAGGCTGCTACCCAAATTATTCAGCAAGCCCACAGTCAGGTACGTACGGCCAAACAACAAGGTTTTGAAAACGGTCTATCTGCTGGCCGAGCGGCATATACCAAGCAACTTGTAGAGACATCAAAAAAGCTGCGGCTCCTTGAAGACCAGCTCGAGACTGACTACATCCGGCTGGTGTGCGTTTGCGTGGAGAAAATACTACATCGAGAAATAATCCAAACGCCAGAGACCATTGTTGACATTGTTAGGTCTACCCTAGCCGACGTCCGACAACACCGAGAGATTGTGGTGCGGGCGCATCCCGATGATCTCAATATCCTCAAGACCAACCGCAGTCGACTGACGGAAGTAATCACTCAGTGTTCCAGTATTCATCTACGAGACGATCCTGAGCTGAAACGAGGGGACTGCGTTATCATCACCGAGATCGGAACCATCACAGCCACCCTTGAAGAGCAGTTGGATACCCTAGCAAACATCCTGAACACAAGTAGATAGCCTCACAACCACCATCCCAGGATTCATAGATGTTCTATCGAGTATATTCCTCAGGTCTCACACGAAGATAATAAATATCAAGCAACTCAAGCCTTAGACTCACCACTCAGAAGAGGCTCACCCTCGGCGACCCAAGTTTTAGCCTCACCACGAAGCCTAGGCCTCTAACGGATCCAAACCAAGCGATTCAGCCACCCGCTGAAGGGTCATCTCTTCTTCTGGAGTAACTCGTTCATTGGCGACCACCGCGACTCTAGCCGCATCCAGCACCCATACCGATTGTGAATGCCCTCGAAGAGCCGCCACTCGCTCTAACGCAACTGCCCTATTGGGCCCTGAGTAAGTGAGGAGTCCTTGAGAAAAATCCCGGCACCGCTGTTCCAGCGTAGCTTGCTCTTCTGGCGTCATTCCCCGATCTTTCGCCCATTGACGCAGGCGACGATACGCTTGCTCGTCAATATCACTATCAACCGCGGAAACCAGCGCGTATGCGGCAGCTATGGCTTCAACAAGCGCGGCATCTTTACCCGTCATACTGCTCATTAGCTATGATACGTACGCGGCTAGTCGAGGCCTGGAGACCTCGAATATACAAGGATTGCTCTGCACGGTAAAACAGTGACCCCAAGGTATTCTAACAACATTAACGAATATTGCCAACTGGTGCGAACCGCCCGATTGACGGGTGTCCGAGGACGAGTCACCGAACTCACCGGCCTTTTGATCAAGGCAACAGTACCCGGTATCCACATTGGAGACCGAGTTGACATTGTTACCTCGGAACACGAACTACCAGCAGAAGTTGTTGGCTTTAGAGGCCTAGAGGCCCTCCTTATGCCTCTAGGAATCGCCAAAGGTATAGGTACCGACTCAGAGGTCATTCCTACGGGGAGACCATTCACTGTCCAATGTGGACAAGCACTCCTAGGACATATTCTAAATGGTCTTGGTGAACCGATCGACCGTCCTTTTGCCCCCAACGCCAACCTCACCGCATGGGCTGTGGAGCGACCACCACCGGACCCTCTTGAGCGAGAGCGTATTGAACATCACCTCTCGTTCGGGATTCGCGCCATCGACGGACTTCTCACCGTAGGTAGAGGCCAGCGGTTGGGGCTTTTTGCCGGTTCCGGGGTAGGAAAATCGACCCTGATGGGCCAAATTGTCCGAAGTTCAGAAGCAGACATTGTTGTCTGCTGTCTAATTGGTGAACGAGGTCGAGAAGTTCAGGAATTTGTAGAAGAGTCACTTGGAACGGTAGGCCTGAACAAGTCAGTGGTAGTTTGTGCCACCTCCGACGAGCCCGCACTTGTTCGTAAGAAATCCGCTATCGTAGCCACTGCCATCGCTGAGTGGTTTCGATTACAAGGCGCCCATGTACTCCTACTCATGGATAGCATCACTCGCTTTGCCAGAGCTCAACGAGAAATAGGCCTCGCTCTCGGTGAACCCCCAACCAGGCAAGGTTACCCACCATCAGTATTTTCAGAGCTTCCACGACTTTTGGAACGAGGGGGCAATACTTCGCAAGGATCTATAACCGCTTTGTACACCGTATTGGTGGCTGGGGCAGACATGGATGAACCCATCGCAGACGAGGTCCGTGGAATCTTAGATGGCCATATTATCCTTAGCCGAGACCTAAGTGCACACAACCACTGGCCTGCTATTGATATTCAACCATCTTTATCCCGAATAATGAATAGGATGGTGAGTCCTGAACATAAGGCCGCTGCCCAGAGGCTTCGTAAGGTACTCTCAACTTACATGAGACAGCGGGATCTCATACTTCTTGGTGCATACCAATACGGTAGCGATCCAGAAACCGACTATGCAATCGACAAGATCGATGCCGTTGACACCTTCTTGAAGCAGGAGTTATATGAACACACTCCTTTCTCGGTATGCGTTGAATATTTAATCAGTTTGTTTCACTGAGGCCACATTACCCGTGAAAACCTATCGACTTCAAGCTCTGCTCGATCTTCGTATCCACACTCATCATTTGGCTAGACTGGCTTTCGCCGTCGCTACAAAAACGCTCGCTGAGCAGCAACAACAACTGGAATGCGAGAAAAAGAAACGAACAGAGATGGAGCAAACAAGAGATACTCTAAGGTGGGACTATGCCGATCAACTAGCTTCCGGGGATATGTCTATGTGCGAGTATCTTCGCACCCTGCAATATACTAAGCATCTCCGAAGTAAAGAACAGGGCCAACAGTCCATCATCGAAACCCACCAATACAAGCTAGAAAAAACGACTCAAGAGGTTCGAGTTCGAAAAGCCCAGCTGCTAGCAGCGATGCAGAGCCAAAAGGCCCTAGAGCAACACGCGGAACTATGGGCGGGCCAAATGCGGCAACAACGTCTTCGGCGCGAAGAAGGTGTACTTAATGAAATTAGTCAGGTGGTCTCTCGACGAAACACAAACCGCTAAGCTTCAACAGGCCAAGCATCAAGCTGACGCACGAAAACGAAAAACCAGAGAAGCGATGCAAAGAGCAGCTATTTTCCAGAAAGCTATCAGAACCGCACAAAGGCATGTCTACGACGGACGAGAACCCCAGGCCTCACCATCATCCTCCAATCGGTCACCTGCACTCGTAGCACTCGCGACCTCCTTTCCCCCTCCAGCAGACAGAGATCAATTTCCTCAATTAGTAAACTCCCCCAACCCCTCTCTCGGGAACCACAAGAGAGCATCGGTCCTACCCAAACAACATAGCGACAAAGAGTCTCAGCCCTCCGACAGTACCCTCTCCGATCTAGGCCAACAGAAGATTTCCCACGAAATCATATGGTTCCCCACTGATCAACAGAACACCGAGGAAGATGGACATGGTACATACTCATCCGAGTCAGTAGTCCTGGGACTCAATCTTCCAAATCACAGCATCTTACCACCTCTCATGCCCTCAGAAGTCTGGCGTCGACTGGCTACAAGCATCGCGCAAATTGTCGCAGACGGTCGCCTTGGTCTACGGGTTCGTCTTCAGGGATCCATCGTCGAAGGCATGGTGGTCGAGGTTTGGAGGAGAGGTTGTGAGATTGAATGTTATTTCTCAAACTGCCCTAACAACGTTAGACGAAGTCTGAAACGCCACCAATCTCAGCTGAAATCGATTCTCAGAGAACGCGGTCTGCATCTAAGTACTATCAACATCAGCCCTGAATCAACGGCTGGAGCATAGTCTCTTAACTGGGCAAATTCGTCCGAGGTTGTCTCC
>JAHQVK010000177.1 GCA_019634385.1 Myxococcales bacterium
GTCGCTGCTGTAATTGTAACCAACTGACTAGCCCTTTGAGGGTTACGAAGTAACCGGACGCTCAGAAAGCCAAGAAACAAGTCAGAATGCGCCTCAAATTTATACACAGACCCTAACTAAGGCGCGTCTTTAAGCTCCGGACCGCGTTCCGACTTGTCTCCTGCGTTTGTGAGACATCGCTGGCTGCGCCACCCTTTCGGGCCCCTCGGCCCGGGTTCATACCGTACCCTCCCTCCGCGGCCGACCCCGCACACACGCGGGATACGGCGTCATCTCCACAACTTAAGTTGAAAGACACGCAATAAGATAGGGAACTATCACGCACGGCCTATAGTGCCTGAATGTTCGGCTTCGGAAGAACGCTAGGCGTAGCCAGCTGACTGAGAAGCTATGGGGTGATGGTGCAGCAGAAATCACTGGGGTTGAACCCAAGTTCCTGCTTCTACGCCGGGCTATGCCCCGCTGCGCGACCACTTGTGGGTTCTTGCAGAAGCAATTCAAGTAGTCTTTGCGTAAGTCAACGGACATTCAGGTGCATCAGATACGAGCAATAGACCGCGGACAAGTTAGCCACACACCCTAGCAGCCGGTTGATCTAGCCCTGCACGCATCTGTCGGCCGGTCTTTCCGTGAAACGTCCTGACCACGAAAAGACTGGCTAGACAGCTACACACATGGCCAAATCAACAGGCTGCTAGAGAGTGGTCACCAGGCCCGATCCGAAAGCTCCAGCAGCACCTCGCTCGTGCCTAGCCCGCGACCCTTCGAAGTCCCCACCAGATCCTCGCCGCCGTAACCATGCACTTTCCACTCAGCCAACCACAAATAGACGTTGACGGAGATGGACCCAATTCCAAAAAGATGCTTATCTTCGGGCGATGAGGGGCGTGTTGTTGGAGTCCAGGCAAGGCACTTCACCGGTTTCTGAACCACCCGAATGTCCGATAACTTACAGTCAGTCTCTCCGAGGCTCAGCCAGCTTGCTACGCCTAGCGTTCTTCCAGAGCCGAACATTCAAGTGCTAAAGGCCCTGCACGATAGTTGCGTGCCTAGTTCAGCAACCCGCCATGAGTGACTTTTTCTCTGGTATGCCCTCAATCGGCTCTACAGTTCAAAGTACCAGGAAGTCATTGACTGACCAAATCAAAGTACCCAACGTGACAACAATGCTTGGCTACTATTGATTGATCCCATAATGTAGAACGTATCCATACTTTCAAAATGTATTCACCAATAAAAACATCTTGTTATATTAAATGCTTAACAGCATCTTTTTTGATTGTCTCCGGAGCTCTTAGCAGCTGTAAAGGTGGCGGGGAAGCCACTATTGGTACCCCTGAGACGCCTCCTGTTGAGCCGGAACTGAGCCAAGACTCTGCACCAAACAATGAGGAAGAGAATGAAGGAGAGTTGAAAACAGCCCCTGGTTCGGATGTTGCCTTGGTTGATCCGGCCAACTTACTCCCCGACTATCCCTCCCCCCCTGAAGCACCGGAAGTCAGCTATGTGGCAGAGCACGGGCAACTTTCTGTTGGCTCTTTCACCCGAGCGGACAAAACAGAGGTCCCGTCCCTCGTCGACAAGAACGGGGATCCCATTCAGCTCACCGGTATCAGTTCTCATGGCCTACAATGGTTTGGTGAACTAGTGAACCCTGACGTCATGCTTACCCTAAGGGATGACTGGAAAGCCAACGTATTTCGAGCTGCTATGTATACATACGCGCCACAGGGCGACGGCCAATTGGTTGGTTATCTCTTTGATCCCGCCCCCATACTCACCAAAGTATATGAATCCGTTGATTTAGCCATTGAACTCGGCCTGTACGTCATCATCGATTGGCACATACTCTATGATAACGACCCTCTTTTATATAAGGCCGATGCAGAAGCATTTTTTGACCATATTTCGAAGCGTTATGCTGGATATGATAACGTTATTTACGAAATTGCTAACGAACCTAACAACGGCCAGTATAACGATCCCGACCCTTCGCCTGTAACTTGGGCAGATAATATCAAACCGTACGCTGAGGACGTGGTTTCTGTCATTCGCGCCAATGATCCGGACAATATCATCATTATTGGAAACGACACCTGGAGTCAGCGACCAGACACGGCTGCGTTGGACCCTGTTGAAGGTGAGAATATCATGTACAGTATTCACTTCTATGCATGTACTCACGAGCAGAATATTCGAGACAATGTCAGTCGGGCTCTAGCCGCTGGTGCTGCCGTTTTCTCTACAGAATGGGGAACATCAGCAGCGGATGGGGGCCAAGACGGTACCGTCTGCCTAGACAAGACTGATGTCTGGTTAGACTTTTTTGATGAGAACAATATAAGTTGGCTGAATTGGTCTCTCGCAAATGCGGAGGAGAGTTCCGCAGCCCTGAAACCGGAAGCAAGCCAAGACGGGGGCTGGGCCGCAGACGAATTGAATGAATCGGGCCAGTACTTACGGGAACGACTCATTCAAGAAGAGGCTGAAAGATAACTTTGTTCTTTGTGACCAATCCATCAAACGTCTTTAACTGATCGTTTAAACGTCTTTAACTGATCGTAGCCAGACTAAACCTAACCGGCTCTCAGTCCAGACGCTCCTTCAGTTTACCAAAAGCTCGCCTTGTGCTCCACCCTCGTGCACATACCTAAACCGTGCCACCGGAGTTCTTACAGCAGAAATCACTTGGGTTGAACCCAAGTTCCTGCTGCTATGCCAGCCTATGCCCCTCCGAGCGACCACTTATTGATTCAATAAGTGGTTTTTGATGTAAAGAACCACCACGTTTGAGATTTCTACCACCCATTCGTGAATGGAAGAGATCACCGTCCCGATGTGTAAGGCCGAGCTTGCGATTTCCTTCTAGTCGGTCTGAATAGTTTCGATTCGTGCTGTGATCCCTTCGGTTGCCGGTGCCGTCTCCTCAACTAACATTTTGACTTCATTGGCAACCCACCGAAAAGCCCTTCCCAGCTTCACCAGCCAGTGCCGCTTAGTCTATCCGCGAGACTACCTACTAACTCATCCACCCTGCCCGCCGCATCCAACACCTGATGCGCCGCGTTTGCTACCCGTTTCATCTTCATCTTGGTCAGCAACGACACCCAAAAAGCCCACAACTCTTCCAATGAAGAATAAACCAACAACACCTTCTGACGCGTCCCCTCGATGGTTTGAACCACGGCTGCCGCCTCATCCACAACGCCAACCACTCCACCACAACCAGACCGCTGTCGTTAAGCGCTGACGCCGTCGATAGATCCATTTAGGGTGTATCCTTACAGCAGAAATCACATGGGTTGAACCCAAGTTCGCCCCTAGTCATACCCCGGGACGACGCCCCGTTGCCGACACTAGATTCCACCCGTCTGCTAGCATGTGCTGCGTTAGACCGCGCGCTGGCTCAGCAAACATCGCAACACGCAAAACCGACCCGTTCAGGAACACATCGCAGTCCCCCACCCCATGCAGTTTTGCATTGGAGGCCGGAGTTCAGCGACTTGTGGGCTCATCCAATCCAGAACCATATACCACCGCACCGGTAGGCCCGCCCCCGTTGACACCCTCACCCTCACATCTCGATTGCTCAAGAAGGTCCCAGCATCGAAATTGGTAGCTGTTAATGGTTGAAACCCTGAGCCACTACCTGGGGGCCTGCCCCATACTCATCGCTCCCTTACTGTTGGTGATCTTCACCATCTCCACCGTCTGCTGCTTACCGGCAGCGTGGCTGATCCTTGCGTGTGGTGCACTGCTCGGGCTCGGTCAAGGGACACTGGTCGCCAATCTCTCCTGTGTAGTCGGCGCTGCCCTCACCCGCTGGCTGGCCCGGGGGCGCTGGGGACAGCACGTGGATGGATGGCTGAGTCGAAACCGTCAGCTTCGACAAATACGTGGTGTCCTCCACGATGGAGGGTGGCAACTGACCTTCCTTGTTCGTCTGTCCCCCCTGCTTCCCCTCGGGATCTCTCATTGGGTGTTCGCTTTTGTAGACTTGCCACTCATGCAGTACCTAGTAGTGACATCCCTGGCGACTCTTCCCACCCAGCTCATGTGGGTTCAGTTCGGTGTAAGTGGTCGAAAAGGCCTAATGATGTGGCAAAACCCTGGAAGTGCGACCACCGCTGAATGGACCCTATTGCTGATCGGTGTTGGCGCAACTATTGCGTTTATCATCACATTCGGCATTCTGACCCGGCGACGCTTGCGCTCAAAGCTCGCGGGAGAGGCCAGCTGCTCATCCGCAATTCCTTAGAAGACATATTTGATTAAAAATTTGTAATATATGACGGTGAACTCTGAGATTTATATCTCGAACAACGACAACCATCATATCTATCAGCGACAGTGGGCGTTGGAAGTCGTTGATGGTCCTCGTACCGGCCAGTACCTTCCTATTCATCATACGCCAGTCGTTTTAGGCTCAGCAGCTCACTCCGATTTTCAATTCAGCAGCCACGACGTGGCCCCCGCTCATGCTGAGCTCCATGTAGGTCCAGATGCCATGCGCATTCGTGATCTCGGTGGGCGGGCCGGCTGCCATCTCAACCGTCAGCGAGTCTACGATGCTCGAGTCTTCCCCACCGACCGCATCGATCTTGGAGAAACTACCCTCCGGGTTCATGTCGCGGATCATCGGGCAATAGAGCCTCAACTCGACGAAGAGGACTTAGGCTGCCTCGTAGCTCGATCCCCTTCCACCCAACGGGTAGCCGCATGGGTGCAACATCTGGCTCCCCAATCAGTTGGCATTTGTTTTGTGGGACCACCAAGCTCAGGACGAACCGCATGGGCCCGGCATCTCCACAATCTCCGAATGGGAAAAGACCTCCCATTTGTCGTCTATCATCCCCTCCGCACCTCGAGGCCTCTAATGGGTAAGGGCAGTATATTTGAACAAGCAGAAGGCGGAACGCTTGTGATTGATACCCCCACGAGCCTCCAACCCGACACGCAGATTGCGCTTTTGGATGAGATGGATAGCCCCCAGGCCCCCCAGATCCTCACCATCGATGCCTTAGGAATCTCCGGTCAGTTGGTCGCAGGCCTCGCGGAGCGCGTGGGTACCGTGCACCTGCATCTCAACGCTCTGCATAAGCGGAAAGAGGACCTTAACGCGTTTTTAGCTTACCACCTCCGGGCATGGCACTTGCCGGCACCCGGTGCCGCACTCAGCCATTGGATAAGCTCACCTCATCCAACAACCACCTTTCGCGACATCATGTCTGCTTTTTGGTCGAACTGGCGACTGGTCACACCGGAACCTGCTGCTCGCGCATCCCTTCGCAGTGCAGCACTCACTGATCTTCTTGCTTACCAACGGGGCGACGTGGACGCCGCCGCAGCCTCTCTCCGTTGTTCCTCATCAGCCCTCTTTAAAGAGCTGTCCCAACGTAACATCCCCCTTCCCGAGTAAGAGTATTCCGCGAACAAGGTCGACTCGGAACGGTTCGGCGCCTACGCTGGGCAAATGGAGCTCGGTGCTACGCAAACCATCCTGGTCGTAGACGACGAAGCCAACATTCGGAAGGTACTCTCCGCTCTTCTCGGAAGGGAGGGCTACAAGGTCCTGACCGCCTCTGATGGTGAAGGCGCGTGGGAACTTCTGGACTCCGCTCGGGTGGATGTTGTGCTCACAGACCTACGAATGCCGGGCGTTGATGGTATGCAGCTACTCAAGCGAGTCATCAAACGCTACCGAGGGCTACCGGTCGTCATGCTCACCGCTCATGGAACCGTAGACACCGCCGTAGACGCCATGAAATTAGGCGCCTTTGACTATCTTACTAAACCCTTTGACAAAGAGGAGCTCCAGGCCAGCATCCGAAAAGCCGCCGCCCATGCCCGAGTCCGGGACGCTGAGCCCGGCGTACGTCATGGAGGTCACGGTAGTCGTTACGGCATCGTAGGTCGTAGTCCAGCACTCGATGAGGTCTTCCGAACCATTCAGAAAGTAGCGGCTAGCCCCACCACAGTCCTCATCACCGGAGAATCAGGCACCGGTAAGGAGCTGATCGCGGACGCCATTCATCAGGAGTCACCACGAACCAACAAGCCACTTATCAAGATCAACTGTGCAGCCATTCCTAGAGATCTGATTGAGTCGGAGCTATTTGGTTACGAAAAAGGGGCCTTTACCGGAGCCGTCACCAGCAAGCCGGGCCGGTTTGAGCTCGCGCACGAGGGGACCCTCTTTCTGGACGAAATTAACTCCATCCCGTTGGAAATGCAGGTCAAACTCCTTAGAGCCCTACAATCTGGCACGTTTGAACGAGTTGGTGGGGTTAGCACCACGCAGGTCAACGTTCGGCTCATTACCGCAAGTAACAGAGACCTCACGGGCGAAGTGGCAGGCGGTCGGTTTCGAGAGGATCTCTTTTATCGACTAAATGTCGTGCATATCGACCTCCCCCCTCTACGTGAACGGCGGGATGATCTTCCTTTGCTCATTGAGCGTTTTGTCGAAAAGTTCAACAACAGACTCGGCAAGCAGGTAGTCGGCCTCACCAACCAAGCCTTCCAGCGCCTGATGATCTATCACTGGCCCGGCAATATCCGAGAGCTCGAAAATGTCATCGAGCGGGCTATTCTCTTCGCTGAAGGGGATAAAATTGCAGAGGACGAACTCCCTAATGTCCTCCGCGATCTCCAACTGAGCCCGATCTCCGATACCCGCGAACAACCCAAGCCCGAGCCCTATGTATTGGTCGAAAATATTGCACTCTCTTCGTCCACCGTTTCCGAACCGGTTGGACCTCTCAAGGAGATCATTAGAAGACATACGTATTCTCTGGAGCGAGATCTCATCGGCAGGGCCCTAAAAGAGACTAGGGGAAATGTAACCAAAGCCGCACGTCGGCTTGAGATTTCTCGCAAGAGCCTACAAAACAAGATGAAAGACCTGGGTCTTCGCTCCGAAGATACCGATGACGAGGATGTGCCTTCCAGATAGTTGAGATGCCGAACAACTCGTCGGGTACTCTCGGGCATGCCTTTCACTTCCGGCCTGCGTTCCGGCTTGTTCCCCGCCTTTGTGAGGGGTCGGTGGCTTCGCCACTCTTTCGGGCCCCTCGGTACGGTCCATCCCGTACCTGCTGCAGCAAGGCCCATCCGAAAGAAGCAACCTAAGCATGGAGTCAACCCATGCCTAGCAGCCGGTTGATTTAGCCCTGTGTGTAGCTATCGAGATCAGCTTTTCGTGAAACGCTCTGACGACGAGGCGAGCATACCTGGCGGTACGCGACCGAGGACAGACTTCTAGCAGGCCATCGGAAAAGTGAGTTAGGCGCTTCGCTGGTCTTTTTTTCGGGGAACGTCTGGACCGGCTTCGCCTTTCATCGGTTGCATACGCCCGGTATGCACCCTCTTCATCCGGAGCCTTCCACGGAAAAGATACTTCGCGGATCACCCAGCCCACTTTGACGATGGCCTGCTAGTGGTCAGGACCTTTCACGGAAAGA
>JAHQVK010000178.1 GCA_019634385.1 Myxococcales bacterium
CCCTGGAGGGGCCGATGCTAAAGACACACCCTCATTGCACCCGGTTGCGCAAAAGTTTCTACAAGGGTTGAGTTCAGACGCTATCTAGCAGCCGGTTGATTTGGCCATGAGCGTATCGAGCCAGGCTTTCGTGAAACGCTCTGACGACGAGGCGAGCGTACCTTGGGGGTACGTGACCGAGGAGAGACTTTTCGTGGTCAGGACGTTTCACGGAAAGACCGGCCGATAGATGCGTGCAGGGCTAGATCAACCGGCTGCTAAAGGGATGGACGGGGGCGAAAGTTGTGAGAGCAACTATTGAGGGCACATGATATATTTGTCAGCAATGACAATGTCATCGATGTAGACTGTGCGAGCTAAGGCGTTTACATCGTACTGCTCGACCCCAAAGTGTAAGCGCTCAAAAGTCTCTGGAGCGGTCCAAAGACCATTTTGTGTATCCTCCAGGCATCTTTCGCCTGAATCTTGTACTCGTAGATCTATGATCTCTTCATCCTCAAGCCAATATCTAAGCTGATTGGTTGCTTTCTCAAAAAACCATTGTACGCAGGTCCATTGGCCACGAGGTATTTCTATTTCGGAATGGTTATAGCAGTTTGTTGGCCAGTCACTTTTCCCGTCATTGTTGTCGTCGACCCAAGTATCATAGTTAGCCATTAACGTATTGTCACGAATATTTGCTGCAACTCGGTATCGATATAGTACCCTCATGTTTTCTGGCGGAGTGAGCTTACCAAGATCGGTTTGTGGTGGCCCTTCTGCTTCAACAAAGGTGAAGTCACCGCCGAAGCTGTCTTGAGATTGTGGCGCTGGAACGATAAAGATCATCATTCGTCCAAAAAAGCGCTCGTTGAGTGATGTCTTACTGATATTGAGGGTGATGTAGTTACGGTTATAACTATTTCCTGGTGCTGTAAATCGGACTGAATTTGGAAGACTATATGCTTCATCATCCGAAATTTGACTATCTCCGCTGATGGAAAATTCTCCGGGTATAGAGAATTCTTGATCAAAATTAAATCCTACTATGGGTTTACCTTGAAGAAGATCAGCTTCAGGTCCCGGAGGACTATTTCCGAGTATTGCACCCTCATCAGTTTGGCATATCTCGAAACGACTATCGATGCTGCCGTCACCACAAGAATCGGTTTTTAGTTCAACACAGCCGGTGACAGCTATAGCCCCTAGCAATACTGCCTGGTACCAGACCGTGGTACGGGTGGCTATGGGCACAATGGCTGCGTGTAACCCATTAATAGGACTATTGTGCTGCCCCTTAGGTCTGTGAAGTCGATTGGGAAGAAGCTCTCTTTCGTTGGGAGCTGGCCTTAGCGGAGGAAGGTAGGTCTGGAGCAGCCGATATATCTTCATGTTGAATCCTTTAGACCATATAGCTTCATTAAATCCCCTGACCCAAAGTGATGACGCGATGGAGGCAACCTAATCAGCTATAGCTAAGTGTACTTGTTGCCTGCTCCAAAGGAAAGATGTTAATAACCCGAGGTGTGATATGGTAGACGAGTTAATCTATATTGAGAATAGATGGAAAGTATCGAATAAAGTCTCTAGGGCGTGTCCTTACCCTCCGGACCGCGTTCTGACTTGTTTCCTCCGTTTGTGAGGGATTGGTGGTTGCGTCACCCTTTCAGGCCCCCCGGTCAGGTACATCCCTAATCCTCCCTCTGTGCCGAATCCTCCCTCTGTGGCCGAACCCCTCACACCCTCGGGCTTACGGCGCCATCTCCCCAGCCGGAGTGTAAAGACACGCCCTAGCAGCCGGTTGATCTAGCCCTGCGCGCATCTGTCGGTCGGTCTTTCCGTGAAAGGTCCTGACCACGAAAGTCTCTCTTCGGTCACGTACCGCCAGGTGCGCTCGCCTCGTCGTCGGAGCGTTTCACGAAAAGCCTGGCTCGACAGCTACACACATGGCCAAATCAACAGGCTGCTAGTAGTGCAACGAGCACTTAGTTGAGTATCAGACTCAGCTTAGCTGCGCGCGCAGCGAGGCCAAAGCCGAGCGTAGAGGAAGGTACTTGGGTTAAATTCAAGTGATTACTCATGTGTTGTAGATTGAGTGGGGTTTTGAATGGATTGAGAATGTTGAGAGTGATACTGCTGGAACTGTAGAGTCATGCAATGTAAGTATGTGCTGGTGCCTGCGCTTACAGATATATGAAGTGGGAGCGCAGACTAAATGCATGCTTGTGCTGCTTGGCTTGGTTGTCTACGGTTGGGAGGCCAGTTGAAGGCTACTGGCAAAATTAAGACTTACCAACGGGCCTTACAGCAGAAAGAACTTGGGTTCAACCCAAGTTCCAGCTTCTACGCGTGGCAATTCCCCGCTACGCGACCCCTTGTTGATTATCACAGAATCAGATCAAGTGGTCTTTGCTGTAAGAGGGGGGAGATACCATTCCTGGCCATGGAGCTTGAGGACATTAGCAGCCGGTTGATCTAGCCCTGCACGCATCTATCGGCTGGTCTTGCCGTGAAAAGGTCTCTCCTCGGTCGCGTACCGCCAGGTACGCTCGCCTCGTCGTCAGAGCGTTTCACGAAAAGCCGGGTTCGATAGCTACACACAGGGCTAAATCAACCAGCTATTAGCTTCTGGTTTAAAGAAGATCCAGGATTGGCATTGTATTCAAGATGTCGCTGATGCTCAATGTATCACTGACATAGGATATCTGGTGTAGGTACGGCTGTACTAGGCCTACTTTTTCTTCCGACCACGGCGAACACCGTAGTGTCCCCGGGAGCAAGTTGGGCATTGGACCGCAAGGGAGTGGCTATATAGGGATTGCCTCCACTCAGGTTAGCATTCCAAGCTCTGAGGACTGATACCCCATCAGTATAGCGCCAGCTAGCTCTCCATGTGTTGACTTCGCTTGTTCCGGTGTTGGTGACTCGAATATTTGCGACAAAACTTCTTCTCCACTCCGCTATTACAACGTGTTCACACTGGATCGTTGGTTCAGGTTCAGGTTCAGGTTCAGGTTCAGGTTCAGGTTCAGGTTCAGGTTCAGGTTCAGGTTCAGGTTCAGGTTCAGGTTCAGGTTCAGGTTCAGGTTCATCTTGAACGATGACCCTCACCCCTGTAACACGCCAAATAGTTCCGGTGGTTTTCGACAGTAAATAGAGGTTGTGCTGGGTATCATAGCCGAATCGTAGGTCAACTCGTGCGCTAGCAACCAACTCTGTCATTGTCATCTCTAAGCCGGTTTCAGGATTTATTACGGTCAAGCCGTGGATCGTTGCAAGATGCCCAGGGGAGCGATACATATCCGCCTCCTCAAGGTACATGATATCGCCCCTGGCAATGTCGCCAAATATATACTTTCCTGCAAGTCTTGATATAGGACCTCTGTACATGAAGCCAGCGCTGATTGCAAAACCGGCGTCCGAAGAACATCTGTTATCCGTTCTCACATGTCTATATGCTGCAATTGGGGCAGAAAATTCTTCATTGTTTTCGGAAGCTGGACGAAGTGAGCAACGGTTTCCGCTATCATAGTCGTAGATACCTTGACGCTCACTCCATCCAAAGTTGTCGCCAGGTAGCACTTCAAAAAGGTTTTCGATCGCCAACTCCCCGATGTCACCCAAATACATTTGATGGGTATTTTCATCGGATAGATGTGTGTCCCAACTGAATCTGTGCGGATCTCGTAAGCCATATGCGTATATTTCTCCAAGTGTGTCGCGTTGACCAACAAAGGGATTTGTCGCTGGGATCCCATATTGTCCGTTGGCACTATCCACTCCAGAGGGGTCAATTCGCAGTATCTTACCGAACGGTCGTGCCAAATTTTGAGGTTCGGAACTACCGCTTCCAGTGCCACCATCACCAACGGCAAGATATAATAGCCCATAGTCCTCATCATCTGGCGTAGACGTTGGATTAAAGGATATCTGTTGAATACCGTGGATGCGAGTAGAAAACCCAAGTCTAAGTACTTCTCTTCTGGTTCCGCTAAAAATATTTGCTGTAGGATCCTCGGCCCGCCATTCGGTGATGACGCCGTGCAGGAAGGTGGATCCCTGATCCCAATCAGGAAGATCCGATACTGAATCGGCTCTTTCGGTATGGGTTGTATAAAAAAGACCATTGCTCGAGAAATTGGGGTGGAATGTTACAAAACCAAATCCACTGCCCAAGCCACTGCTGGCCCAAAACTGTGAACCAAACGTAGATCCTACATCGAGGTATGGCACCGGCCTGGAATCAATGACCAGGTACATCATTCCGTTTAAATCCGGTGTGTAGAGACGGCCAGAGCCGTCTGGAATTTCGCCGATGTAGTTAATGCGAGCCCGTGCGAGTAACCGAGAGTCACTAGGCGCTGGGGAAGGGCTCGAAGAAGGGAACCGGACATATTCTTCCAGCTCCAAAGCGAGTCGAGTGTCTTGGGCTTGAGCGGAAGAAATTGAGTTAAAGATGAGAGCGAAAAGCATGAGCCCGTGGAAGTAAGCTCTATAACCATTAAACATATTTTGTATCCGTATCTAGACAAGCTACGCGGTGTGGCTTGTCTGCGAGCCGAGTATCTGTGGTGCCATCCCGTTATATAAAACCCTAAAGTGTTTGTGCGTTACGAATGCCTGAGCGGTATCGCGCTTTGAGACTATACTTGGGAAGTCACGCGGCACGTAACAGAATTCAAGGCGCACTGGAATTCTCTTACCTCCACACCCAAGTAACAGCAACCCGAGTCCGAAAAAAATTGAAACTGTAGGAGTATAGAGCAGAAATCATTTGGATTGAACCCAAGTTGGTGCTTCTCAGCGGGCCAATGCCCCGCTGCGCGCCCCTTGTGGATTTTTACAGAATCAATTCAAGTGGTCTTTGCTGTACTTCCGATCAACCAAGTAGTTATTGTTCTAGGTTGTGCCCTAATCCTCCGACTAGAGGTGGTTTTATGCGTGGGGTGTGTTGTTCAGGTCAGCGTGGAACTTATACTGAAGGGGTCTTTGCTGCTCCGCGGGTCCTCTTCCCGCTGCGTGACCCCTTGTTGATTCTAACTGCATCAATTCA
>JAHQVK010000179.1 GCA_019634385.1 Myxococcales bacterium
GACGTCGTTTCATGATGCCTTGAAGATATGCATCAATAAATATCTCCGGGAAAGCGTGCGGAGTCTCACGCTATACTTAGTACTTTGTTCAAACCAGACCAGCTGTTAGCCTTAGCTCACTTGTACTCACAATGGACAGTGTAACCAACCTCGTTCAAGGTCCGATGCTGAGCGGTAAAACGACATGCTAGAACCGCTGATTGTATCGTTGCTGGTGGCTGTTGGCCTCCCCAATTCAGAACCAACCAACCAACCATCTTCTTGGGATATTTCAGTTGGCATTTTGTCAGCAACACCCACATCCCTCCCAACCGGGACACTGTTGGGAGGATCCATCGACACTCGGTGGATCCTCGGAACCTTCTGGGCAGTTGGACTACGTGCAGACATCGCCTCCGTAGCCGAAAACGACCTAGTAGCAGTTGTCCAACATCTAGAGACTCGAATATGGATAACATCAGACGTTTATACTCAGATCGAGATCGCCGAAATCGGCCTACGGCTATCTGTGGGACCATCAACGGTGTGGGAGACCCGAACCCGTCATGATGCTGAGCGATTATCTATCGATCCTACCCGTCGAACCAGAGTCTTCGCCTCCGGCCAGCTCGAAGCTCTTGCCCGTCTACCGCTGATAAACCATTTGTGGGTTGAACTGGCAGCTGGTCCCCAAACTACCTGGCTAGACAACAAGCTTGGCACAGGCATCTCTATCACTGGTCGAGTGAGATGGCGACAATAAGCATGCGATTAATAATTGTTACTCTCTTAAAACAGCCGTTCGCGCGATTGAGCCCAGACTTCACCAGCTACGCTCCGCTTGGACTTGCTGCACACCCTCTGAGCGTACTCTTGGTTATAGGACTTAGTGGATGCGGTGACTCACTCATTAACTTTAATAATGAGGTTGTTCCTGTGTTCCGATTGAAAGGTAAAGCAACTAATCTTGCAACCGAGATAACTATCACCACCACGTACGCGGATATTGCCCGCTACGATGTCCAACCAACGGATGCAGCTCTTGATATATATCGACGCCAAGACGCATCTCGACGCCAAGACGCTGATCTTATGACTATGCCTCTCCACCAACTCCGTCTGCGAGTAGGCGTAATGTGGTTACGTTCTCAAGGCGGTATCCCTGCGTGCTTAGACTTCGGCCCTCGTAGGGATCTTCCTTCCCGATCCGTGCCTGACATTTTCCGGACTAGCTGCCGCGATCCCTTTGATGCAGTGCCCGATGCCGTAACTCATTCCGTAGCCCTTTCCCCTGATCGGGATGAGGCCGAATTTGAGATTGAGTTTTTTGATAGCCCGGATAGGTTCGATTCTCAGGTACTCTCTGGGCCAGCAGCCGCCTCGGTGGGAGTAGCCTCCATCATTCTCTTCATCGATGGTGACAATGATGGCGTCTTTTCTTCACAAGAGCCTGCCTCAGCTCTGTTCACCCCCGACGATGCAACCCCTTTCGATATAGTTGTTGGCGCCACGATGATGAATATAGACAGTCCTCATGTGCGGCTAACATTTTTGGGTAAGAAGGCAGATCCGGGAGGATACTCCTACCCAGCTCCACAATGCCGTTCTCTAGTAGAGCCTGGTTATGCGGTCTGGCGGGTATCTGGCACCACAGACCCCTCTCCCTCGTGTGAGAAAATATCACCCACATCGCTTGAACTAAGCGCGCAATCATCCAAGATTTTTCAGTTAGAATGTGAAACTCAGGAACTATGGTCTCTCCCCTTGCCTCCTGATCAAGACCTTCTAGCCCTACTTTCGACGTCCCCTCGTTTTCACTATTACTGCCTAAATAGAGAGGAACTATTTATTACAATCGATAGGCCCTGCCAGATGCCAACTATCATGAGCCTCGTTGGGTGTTTTGGCTCTCATAGCTGTGAGGAAGACCAACAACCCACCTGGGATCTTCGCATCAATCCCCCTTCGCAGTGGCCTTGCGGAGATGACGAATGAACCTCATGCCTAGCCTATTTCCATGTTTGCTGTTGGCAGCTCCTATGCCGACTGAGTCAGATCTAAGCTCTAAGCAACCCGCTTCGAGCCAAACTACCTCGGACACAGCTTCGGACCAAACCACCTCTTCCATACCAACGGAACCAGTTTCATCTATCGATGAGCCTATTGAGCGAAAGAGTCTATCTCCGCCGGCTAAGGAAGCCTGGCAACAGCCAGGATTTCGGATTTTTCTCGGATATCAAAGAAGCATTGGCCCTGGCCTAAATATCGATTTATCGAGCGATGCCCAAGAGCTCGAGATAGTTACCGGCGCTCGCTTATCTTCGCATTGGGCACTTATGGTGCAATTTCGCTACGGCCTCATCAACATGAAAAACGATGAGACAACTTACGATGGTTTTTCATACAGTGGCATTGTTCGAGCAGAATACCACTTTCACGCCGGCCCTTTTCTTGGTTTTGGCCTAGGTTTCGCCGGTTTAGGCATAGACCAATCATTCAGTTTTGGTGTTGCCCCCTCAGAGCAGTTCAATGATCTTCCTGCGACCTATACCCAACTCACAACTAACCCGCTGGTTACGAGTTGCACGGGAACTGGTTTAGCCTCGCAAGTTCTTGCCGGACACCGTTTCTTTATGAACCCAATGTTCGCAATCGGAATACAAGCTTCCGCTGAATATCGCCAAGTTATGTGCTTCGAAGACTTAGGCCCAGAGAATCCACTCACAGGCGACCCCATCGGCATTCGACAACTCTGGGATTTAGGTCAGGCATCTCTTGCCTTAGTGATAGGCTTCAGATGATCACCATCCTATTACCACTAATGCTTCTGAGCCAGCCAGAAGTCGGATCACAGCCGGTTGAACTTATCGCACCCGTGCTCACTTCCACTCCGTCTATCCAGTATCCCCCAGATGCTCCAAAGATCACGGAATCGGTGATGGTGCAGGTAGAGTTGACTATCAGTCAAACCGGTACAGTAGCCAATGCTACAGTGATAACCAGCGGAGGTCCAGCTTTTGATCGCGCAACTATTAAGGGCGTTCAACAGCTCGTTTTTCGTCCGGCAACTGAAAACAGTATACCCATCGAGGTTATTGTCCCCTACAAACACCATTTTGAGCCCCCATCCCCCGAGCCCACGGTGGAGATGGCAACACTGGAAGGAGAACTTTACGCCCAAGGAATCCGACAAATAGTACCTTTTGCCACGATTCTGGTAGAGACCTCTACCCACACTCAGATGATGCTTGCAAATAAGAAGGGTCGGTTTTCGCTGAACATGTCTCCGGGAACAGTGAATATTTCTGTACGCAACCCCGGTTTCCGTCCATTCCAAGTCATAGAAACCTTAGAAGCCAACGAACGTCTCAAAGTGCGCTATCTACTAGAACCCGCAGGCCTCAACCCCTATGACATCACCGTATATGCCGACCGGCAGCGAACAGAGATAGCCAAAACAGTCCTACGCGGGGATGAGCTCACCACCATCCCCGGTACTTTCGGAGATCCATTTCGGGCTGTGTCTACTCTGCCCGGAGTTGCTCCGGTTTTATCCCTATTGCCCTTCCCCGTTGTTCGAGGGTCGAGTCCGGGCAACACCGGCTTCTTGATCGATGGGGTCCGAGCCTCACATCTATTTCACCTCCTCGCGGGACCGTCTGTGATTCACCCTAACTTTATTGACGAAATAGAATTTCATCCCGGTACCTTCTCTGTCGACTACGGAGGATATACTGGCGGCATTATTAATGCTCGTTCCGCAGAAAGCCGCCTGGAGGACAGACCTCGTGTTGAAGTCAATCTCAACTTACTTGAGTCAGGAGCTTACCTCGGACATCTACCGCTCGGGTCCAAGTTTCGAGCAAGTGTCGCTGGACGGATCGGTTATCCGGGTACTATTTTGAGTCTTGTCCAAGACGATACAGAACTAACGTATTGGGACTATCAGGCGAAGATATCTTACGGTCCCAAAACCAATCAACTAAGCATTTTTGCCCTCGGAGCTCGGGATCAACTAGGGACCGGTGAAGACAACATTATATTCGGGTTCCATCGAGCCGACCTCAAGCATGTTTGGCGAGGTTCTTGGTTCGAAAGCCAGAGCTTGGTTAGCTTCGTCACAGATGAAACTCAATTAGGATCTTTCAATGTTAAGAGCTACCTGGTCGTCCCTCGGCTTCGGTTCACCCTCTTCCGTCATCACCCCATTAGTTTTCGGATCGGCTTTGATGGTCAACTGCGAGATTCAAAGGTCGCCAACATTAGCAATGACGATGACGATGACGATGACGATGATATTTTCTCAGACACCGGAGATCCCATCTCGGACACCCTGCTCATCGGCGGGGTATTACTGGAAAGTTTGTGGCGCCCCACCCCACGTTCTCTGATTCGAGCGGGTATAAGATCTGATATTATCGACAATCGTACGGACACCCTATATAGTTTTGATCCTCGAATACTTTTCCGGTACGGATTTGGTAAAGATCCAAATGCACCAAGCTTCTCTATCAAAGGTGGCCTGGGAATATATCATCAGCCTCCTCGTCCTCCTATCCCTATTCCAGGGCTCGCCGAGATAGCCCTCGATCAAAAGCTACAACGCGCCATTCAGTCCTCGGTCGGTTTTGAAGCACAGATCGCAGAGTTGTTTTTAGATGTAAAAGGCTATTATAATTACTTAGATCCATTGATTCTAGATCTGAGCATCAATCAAGATTTCGGAGCTCAAGCTAACCCAGGACCGACCTCAGTCCCCGGAGAGCCCCCTGACGTTTCCCTCGACGAAGAGGACACATTTAGTTTAGACGCCACTCGGGGACGTTCATACGGACTGGAATTCCTCATCCGCCGAGAAAGCAAAACCGGCGTGTTCGGCTGGCTCTCGTACACCTTATCCCGAAGCGAGAGGGACGCAGCGGAGGGCACTCGGCCCGCAGATTTTGATCGTACCCATGTCCTCAATCTTGTCGCTGGATTTCGGCTACCTAGAGGTTGGCAACTCGGTTTCCGGTCCGCACTTTTCAGTGGCCGGCCGATTACCACCGAACTGGGGACCAACGAAGCCCGCACCAATGCATCCTTCCGCTTTGATTTCCGCGTTGACAAGACCGCCGTATATCGTAATTGGATCTTCAATTTTTATGTAGATGTCCGTAACGCTCTTGTCTCACCGGAAGAGGTTAGTAACGGAACCGAACTGACCTATGTGTTACCAACCCTTGGGCTTCGTGCCATTTTTTGATGACGAAGCTAACCTAGTCGCTGGTTGATTCGGCTGAGTACAGTAGAAATCCCTTGCGTTGCACCCAAGTTCCTGCTGCTACGCCGGGCTATGCCCCGCCGCGCGATCTCTTGTTGATTCTTACAGAATCAACAAGAGATTATTACTATAACTGTCGGCTTTCCGTGAAGCTTCGCCGTGAAGAGAGTGCATCCTAGGCGGAGCTAACCGATAAAATCGGAGAGCCAATCATGATGTTCCAGGTAAAGACCGCCAAAAGGAGAATCACTCACCCAGCGCAACCAGCTGCTAGGCGGAGACAACCAACAAGAGACGGAGCCTATCATGCTACCAAAGGAGGGTTCCTCACCCAGCGCAACCAGCTGCTAGGCGACAATAGTTGGAAAGGCCACCCAAGGAGGGTACGCTTTTGTTGGAGAAACCGCTTGAACTGAGCCCAAGTGGCCGCAGCTTCGCTCTAACTCCACCGATGGAGGATCTTCAACGTTTTCCAGGTACCACTGAGCCGTCTGCCGGACGAAGTACCACCAAGTGCAAATGCAAAAACGGGGATTTAACCCAACCGCTTCGGCCCCTACTCTTACATTCCTCAGTGGCGGTCCAGAAGGAGAACGCGCCGGGCTTGTTGGGTATAAGGATGGGCCTCACCAAGTTGGGTTTCAAATATCGCAAGGGCTTGATGATAGTACTTTTTTGCATTCGATATATCGCCCTTACTTGACCAAACATTACCTAGATTACCATAAGTTACCGCTATAGACGGATGATCATCACTAAGTAATTGTCGTTTAATATCCAGCGCCTTTTCATAGGACCTGATCGCTTCGTCATACTCTCCTTTATCTTGCCACGCCGCCCCCAGGTGATTGTAAGACTGTCCAACCGAGAGATGACTGTCGCCCAGAGCCTTGAGCTTGATTTCAAGGGCGGTCTGGTAGAGCTTAATAGCTCGGTCGTGCTCACCAATTTTCCTCCAAGTTGCGCCCAAATCTGTGTAGGTAACCGCAACCGATGGGTGGCTTTCGCCGAGAGCCTCACGTTTAATTTGGAGGGATTTCTCATAGAATTCAACAGCTTTATCATATACTTTCTTGCGGTAAAAACTATCTCCTAGGCTACTATAAGATCGGCCAACCAGTAGATGGTCTTCTCCGAGCTTCATCCGTTGAATCTCAAGCGCCTTTTCATAGAATTCGATTGCAAGATCGTGGTCACCCTTCTTGCCCCAAGTATTACCCAATTGGCTATAGGATTGAGCAACAACTGGATGTTCATTCCCTAGCGTTTCCTCACGAATCTCCAGAGCTTTTTGGTAGAACTCCCTCGCTCGGTCGTACGCACCTCTTTTTCGCCAGGCGGTCCCCAGATAGGTATAGGTTACAGCCCGATCAAGAGGATCAACTTCTGGCATAGCTAGTTGAATCTGGAGAGCCTTCTGATAAGCTTCTATCGCTTGTCCATAGTCACCCTTTCTATCCAAAGCATTGCCCAAATAGGTATAAGTGGCTGCAACTGATGGATGATTTTCCCCCAGCTTGATCATCTGAATATTTAGAGCTCTCTGGTACGTCTTGATGGCCTCATCGTGCTCACCCATACTCTGCCAGACATGACCCAGTTGACTGTATGCATGAGCAACAGAAGGATGATCTTGTCCCAGTGCCCTCCAACGAATCTTGAGGGCCTTCTGGCACTGCTCCATCGCTCGGTCGTACATTCCATGGTCTCTCCAAGCGCCCCCCAGGTTGATGTACATGGTCGCAACATCAATGTGATCAGGACCGAGCTTTTTCAGCTGAATCTCAAGCGCTTTTTCATGGTGCTCTATGGCACGATCGTTGGCCCCCTTGGTACCCCACACAAAACCAAGGTCACTGTAGGTCCGTGCGACATCGAGATGATCCTCACCGAGCTTCTCCAACTGAATATCGAGGGCTTTTTGGTAAGCATCAATCGAGCGCTTGTACTGACCAATTTTGTTCCAAGTATTGCCGATATCACGATACGTGCCAGCAACAATCAGGTCATCGTCCCCCAGTTTTTCCTGCTGAAGTTCGAGAGCTTTTTGATAAAATTCAATCGCTAGGCTATACTTAGCTTCCTCATACGAAGTGTCACCCACTCTGTGGTAAGCATCACTCCCCAGTTTCTGCCCTGAGGTAGCGCATGCCGCCAGAGTGCCGAACAAGCAGCTTGCCAAGGTTACTTTCACACTCACCTATTCTCAATAATCCATCGATTTTGTCTATCGGAAAACTCTTAGTAAGATTTGTTCGACATATAGGTTTCGCGAACGCAAATACTTACAATTAACCTACCCCTAATGTTCTTAAGCGTGTCTTGGATTGGTATGTAACTATTTGAAGCATCTGGGCTGACTGAATGTAAGGGCTCAGAGATAGGCCGGCATAGCTAACCGACTGAGAATTTACCAAGAAGCGATGTGACCGCTGATGACCGGGCATTCAGCCGAATCAGGTTCGAGTCATAAACCAAGTACAAGTAAAGACACACCCAGTCAGTTGTTGGTATCCAACTATTTTGATGTTTTTGGTCAGTGTATAACTATTACGAATGGTCAGAACACGGTCCGGAGTTGAAAGACACGCCCTAACCCTAGCTAGCTGACCGGTAACGCCCTGATCAGCGGTGTGACCGCTGGCCACCTTGTATTCACCAATCAGAAACAAGTCATAGCCGGGGCCGACCTTACAGCAAAGACCACTTGAATTGATTATGGAAGAATCAGCAAGGGGGCGCGCAGCGGGGTATTGCCCGGCGTAGAAGCAGGAACTTGGGTTCAACCCAACGGATTTCTTCTGTAATGCGGCGCTCTGGAACCCAGAGAAACGATCCGGATTGATTTGGGTCAATCCATTCCATCAGGCAAAATCAAAGACAGCGCCAGGATACTATGAAAAGATGTTTGAGTAGTTCAATGTATGAGCTCACCGGTATCTGTGGACCATCATCGTCTCCGAACCTCAACATCAAGGAGAGCTCTCCGGATCGAAAGCAGTGTTGAGAAACTATGAATGGGTCTCAAAGTAGCTCAACGGATGACACCACCAATATCAACTAACCATCATCGACTTCTAAGCTCACCATGAAGGCTTGCCTTTAGGACCAAAGACATTGCTGAGAACCTATGAAAGGGCCTTACAACAACTCAACGGATGACACTGCCAAGATCTGCGGACCATCATCGACTTCTACGCTCACCATAACGGCTAACCTTTCGGATCGAAGGCATCATTGAGATACGATGAAAGAACCTCACAGCAGCTCAATGGATGACACCGCTAAGATCACGTCCCGCCTTTGGCTTCTAAGCTCACCTTAAAGTCTCACCTTTCGAATAGAAGGCATCGTTGAGATACGATGAAAAGACCTCACAGCAGCTCAACGGATGACACCATCAACATCTGAGGACCACAATCAGCTTCGATCCTCCCCACAAAGCGAGCGTTTCGACTCGTAGACCTCCTTGAGATTCCATAAAGGGCCCTGCGGTAACTCAAGGGATAAGAACCTGCGGAACATCATCAGCTTCGAAGCTCAATGCACCGGCTGGCTTTTGGGGTTCACTGAGAAAATAGCAATGAGGGTGGAGGGGAGCAGTCGACAATCATCAAAGCAGGATGCCCATCCTTGTCGTAAAAAAAATCAGCGGATGACCGCGTAGCGCGCTCCGGGCCAAACCGCGTACTCTTCTTCCCTTAGCTGGTCGAGCAAACATCCTTCCGCTGGTCTTGCCGTGAACATCTCGGCCGGCGTCAATCCTCGTCGGTTGCGAAGGCCTGACCATGCTCCCCCTTCATTGGGACTCTCCACAGGAAGCCTGCCTTGAACGATATCACCTGGCCCAATCAAACTACGCCCAGGACATGCCTTTAAAAGAGGCCATAGTCTCGCTTGTCTGAGACAACAACACACCTCCAATGAGAATGATGTGTGAAGAAATGGTGGGAGCCGGACTTGAACCGGCGACCTAGGGCTTATGAGACCCTCGCTCTAACCAGCTGAGCTACCCCACCGGGGTAGGCGGGTTTGCTAACAATGCCTCAGCATCCCGTCAACAACCAAACTACGCCTAGCAACGAGTTCATTTTTTAAACAACGCATCCAGCTTCGCAAAAGCCGCATCCCGATCTTCTTCTTCGACTTGTCCCTCCCTATGAATGTAGTACGTGCAGAAGTTCGCCTTTTCTTTGTCGGGCTCCCACATCGTGGAAGATTCCCGACACTGGTTGTGGAGATTGGGGTCGAAAAACTTGCAATTCTTGCAGCAGTGGAGGTCAACACCGCAGTGTTCACAGGTATCTGCTCGTTTGACCTTGTCGATCAGCTCAGTTTCGCCGCGACAGGAATGGCAATAAAGCACCGCCGGGTACATACATTCATGCTGTACTCACCGCACGCGGACGACAAGCCCTTTCATGCACCGTTGAGGTTTGATACCTCGGTTCTGATTGGGGCAGTCTGCGTGTATGCCTAACGTAGTGCCGTTGATCGCGGTGGATAGCACCCAGGTGGTGCTCATTCACGATGTCCTTAGCCCATACCTGAATGTGCTCCATCCTCGAGGCACATCCGATATTCCCCTTACCCCCGAGCAAGCAGAGATCCTCAGCCACGCCGCCCCCGATGACGAGCACGCGCTTCACGAAATTGAGCGCAAGTTCATCGTTGACCGGA
This sequence comes from Myxococcales bacterium, assembly GCA_019634385.1. Taxonomy (GTDB): domain Bacteria; phylum Myxococcota; class Kuafuiibacteriia; order Kuafuiibacteriales; family Kuafuiibacteriaceae; genus JAHQVK01. Next base: position 9,923 of record JAHQVK010000179.1, read on the forward strand.
CCCCACCCCTCGATCTGACCAAATACGACTGTAGTCACATCACGCAGGGATACGTGGTTGCCCATCCCCAAGCCTCTGTGCGCATCCGAAGCAGCAAGCAACTCCATAAGTTGAATATCAAGCATGGAAAGGGCCTCAAGCGGGTAGAGGTAGAGATCAAACTCACGTCTTCATCCGCAGAGAAACTGTGGTTACTGGCAGGTAACAAGCGATTGGAAAAAACGCGCTACATTATCCCCGGCCAACACGAGAACCCCATGGAGCTGGATATCTATCATGGTCTACATGACGGGCTAATAGTGTTGGAGCAGGAGTTCGCCACGATTGAGGAAGCGGAGACTTTTGTCCCCCCCCTATGGGTAGGTAAGGAAGTGACCGACGATCCGAAATATACCAACGCCGAGCTCGCCCGTCTCGCCGAATCCTCGGCAAGTACTAGCCTCTAAAGGCTGAGTGGCTGAACTCATCGCCTCAATAACTGAACTCGTCGAGCTTAGTTTTCCCCCGGAAAATCCAATATACGGTGATCGTATAGGCCAAGACACAAGGAAACCCGAGGATAACAATGGTCCGCATCAGCCCTAACGTACCCAGGGAGGAGGCGCAGGACACAATATCCATGTTGTAGGTTTCGCTTAGGCTCGACACCACCAAGTTAGGAAATATGGTCAGCCCTATGGTGGCTATCAAGGACAAGATCGTAACCGAAGAGCCAACAAAAGCCCATCCTGGCCGGTTTGCTTTCACCGCAATTGGTATTGCCACCACAGCCAACATTTTGACCAAGACCACTCCCCATGCCACCGGCCATCGATAAAAGTTGTCAAGCACCCGGGGTATCAGAACTAAGGTCCACAAACTAATGGCGATATAACCCACGAGAAAGCCGGCATATAGCGGTATCCGCCATCGCCCCACCCGCTCCTGCAGTTCACCGTCCGTCTTCAGGCAAAGATATAAACTACCATGAAGCGCAGACATGACCACCGCCAACATCCCAACACCGATCGGATATATCCCAAGCAAATCACTTACGTCCCCGGCAAACTCCCGATCGGCGCCCACCGGTATCCCCTGAATGATATTTCCTACCGCGACCCCAAAGAGCAACACAGCAACCAGGCTAGATAAAAAGAAAGAGAAATCCCAATATCTTCGCCAGAATGCCGAGCTAACTTTGCTCCTAAATTCGATCGACACCGCTCGCCCGATGAGGGCAGCCAGCAAAGCCATAAACGGTAGATAGAAACTACTAAAAATCGTGGCATAGGCTTCCGGAAAAGCGGCGAATAATGCCCCGCCAAACGTGACTAACCATACTTCGTTGCCGTCCCAGAGCGGGCCAATACTATTCATTGCTAAGCGCCGCTCAGTATCCCCACGTATACCTAAGTGTACTATCCCCACACCAAGATCAAAACCATCTAAGACCGCGTATCCCCCGAGCAGTACCCCTAGTGTTAAAAACCAAAACGTGTACAAGTCCATCAATTGGGTCCCTCCAACATAGATTCCGATTCCGCGAGACCACCACGACGACGTACGAATACCCCAGGCTGATCACCATCGGCCTTTTTCGCCCTCAAAGCCTCCACCGTCTCAGGGCCTTTTTGAATCTTTTCGTTCACAACAAACAACCAAACAGCCAAAAGCGCTATATATATCACAGAGAACATAAAGATAGATACAAGTACCTCCCAAGCCTCGACTGAGGGTGAAACCGCATCCTTGGTTCGTAGCAGTCCGTAGACCACCCATGGTTGCCGTCCCACTTCCGCTGCCACCCATCCAACCTGGTTCGCTAAGTACGGTCCCGCCACCGATACCACAAATATCCGCATCAACCAGCGATGAGTGAATAATGTGCCCCACCACCACAAAAAGACCGCCAACGAAGTAATCGCTATGAAGAAAGTTCCGAGCCCTACCATAGTATGATAACTCATAAATGGTACCCAGACCGGAGGCTCCTCATCATCAGGAATACGATCTAAACCCGGCACTGGTTTGTCAGCATCACCGTACACGAGTAGGCTTAGCAGATTTGGTACTTTTACACCCGCTCGCACCATGCGCTTTTCCTCATCAGGCCACCCTAACAGATAAAGACCGGTGCCTCCGGAAGACGTTTGATACAGTCCTTCGAATGCAGCCAATTTTGCCGGCTGATGTTCGGCCACCATTTGGGCCTGGGAGTGTCCACTGACCAAGAGCGCCCAGCTAGATATACAACCTATACTCAATGCTATTCCAAACATCCGGGTTGAAAATTCTCTATGACAATTTTTTAATATATAGAAGGCACAGATACTCATAACAAAAAAGGCTCCCTGAGTAAAAGATCCAAGTAAAACATGTCCCAGGCGATGCATAGATGATGGATTAAATATCATAACCCAAAAATCGGTAATCTCCGCTCGAAGAGCACCCGTTTCCCCAACCAGATGAAACCCGGCCGGTGTCTGTTGCCAACTATTAGCAATTATGATCCAGACCGCAGAGAAAACCGATCCCAAAAAAACCATAATAGTTGAGAAAAAATGAACCCTTGGCGTAACTCTATCCCATCCAAATACCAAAACAGCTAAGAATCCAGACTCGAGAAAAAAAGCAAAAATCCCTTCCGCCGCAAGAGCTGAGCCAAACACATCCCCAACAAAGCGCGAATACGTACTCCAATTCGTACCAAACTGGAATTCCATCACAATACCTGTAGCTACGCCCACAGCAAAATTAACTGCAAATATCTTGGTCAAGAACCGGGTAGCCGCCTCATATCGAATATCCCTGGTCCATAGATATACAGCCTCACAAATAACCATTATCAACCCAAGTCCGATACTCAGCGGAGGAAAGAGATAGTGGAACATGATCGTCAGCCCAAATTGTGCTCTGGAAAGAAATACCGGGTCTAGATCCATATCCGCCAGTCTAACGATATCTGGCCATCATCGGAATGCCACATGACAACACCCAGTCAATATGTCGCAAGTAAGTCTCCAGTATTCCTCTAGATCCCCTACAGCAAGACCACGTGAATTGATTCTACAAGAATCAACAAGTGGTCGCGCAGCGGGGCATAGACCCACGTAGAAGCAGGAACTTGGGTTCAACCCAAGTTCTTTCTGCTGTACTACAACCAAGGGGTTGTGCCTAAGACCGAAGTGAATTGCTTTTATTGCGAAGAAGCTATCGTTTTGATCTCTTCTGGAGCCTCGTTGCGAAGGATGGCTTGAGGATTCTCAACACACAGACGGTCCCACGCCGCTGCAGTATCATACTTGCGAAATACCTTTGCGAAAGCTCGCCGGGCCGGCTCCAGCACCGATGCCACATCTTCTGGGCGATGTAGGTCACCAGCAGCAACGTGATATGCGTCTCGTCTGACTAGTTGCTCAGCAAGCTTCTGTGGTCCTCGACCATAAGTACCGATTAAGCTCCCCAAATCCAACTGAAGCAGAACGCCAGCCCGACGAAGATCCTCAAGGTGCTGATCCATATTCACCCTCATAGACCCACATCGTTCCGGATGAGCGATCACTGCTACGTAGTCACGTAAACGCAATTCAAACAGTACATCTTGCCAGCGCAGAGGTAGCTGATCCTTCGGGAACTCGATCAGCACATATCGGCTTTTTTCACCTAAAGTTAGCAAAGATTGCGCCTTTGCCTCAGCCAGAAGATGCGCATCAAAATAGTATTCTGCCCCCAGATAAAACTCGAGCCCCACACCAGTCACCAATGCATGGGTAGCCCGCCAACGCGCACGCAGTTGATCCGGTGTATTATTAAATATACCCCAACGAATGTGAGGCGTCGCGACCACGCCAATATGCCCAGCAGCAGCCATGGACAACGCAAGAGCCTTAGATTCCTCAGGATTCCGACATCCATCATCCAGCCCAAACAACACGTGATTATGAAGGTCGAGCACTTCACAATCGTATCGTTCCGGACGACAACGCCCCATAAGAAGTGTCATGAGTCAGTTGGTGGATTGTTCTACCGCAGAACTTGCCTACGACCCTTGACCCCATCGCCACGTATAGGAAGATAGAAGCTTGTGGAGAAAACGCTAAACGGGGGCCATTCGCTGGCGCCAACGGCATCCATCACCCCAGCGATCGATTGGGTCGACGAAGGTATGGTAGCGAGAGGCCCACACCCACCACAAGATCCCACCTGGTCACGAGAGGACTGGTTGATGGTGCCGCCAGGGAGTTACCTCCCGTTCACAAAGCGCGAACTTATTGACCGTTTGCTTGCCCACCAACCAGCTAGTGTAGACCGCATCCACTTGGAAGCTTGCTTACAGCTAGCAAGTCACCTGATAAACGCATTCGCAGCAGATACACTCGACCAATTAAAGGAGAATTTCGCCTACTTTGATCCCACTTCACCGACATCACCCGATGCTAGCGACGAAGAATTTGATCGACGAGAGCGTCTCTTCCTATCCGATCTACTTTCGACCCTCGTACGTGGCAACTTCATGCCCTTATCTGAAAAGCTTTATCAGAAGGCCATCGATCAGCGCTTCGTCTTAGACACGCCTCTCACCGTACAATGGAAACGTCTCGACAATGCTCCTATTAAACGCTTTATGAACTATGCCGATTCTGAAACTGGTCAGAGTCTTCGAGACCAATTGGGCATTTCTGATTCCCTTCGCTCCTTTATTCAGTTTCCAGAAGCTTTCGAAGAACGAGCCCTAGTCTTTCACCGCGGCTTATCACCATTTCGAACAGACGGCTGGTATATCCCCGCCAAACTGGATCTCATCGTCTCAAGAATAGTCGGAGTTCTAACCTATCCGGTAGTACGCCTCGTTGAATTTTTTTTCCCGCGCCCCCCTGTAAAAGAAGAGGCGGTTAATCCTCACGGCCCCAATGCCGCCCGACGGAGATGGGTACGCCGCCTGGGTCTAGAAAATATGCCCTTTTCTGGTATGTTTTCTAAGAGCAGGTTTCAAGAACCCGCTTTTCGCGAAATTGTGGTCGTCTTTAGACTTTTTAGTGAATCAGCCCGAAGTCCCATCGAGCGCATCTTCAAAAAGAAGGAGGCTCCGGTCCAAAACCGACGGCTACAAATCAAAATTTTCCGCGATATCCCACTCGCAGACGCTGAAATTGTTTTCCCTGACAATGCGCCGCGCATACGAACACTCGATCTGGTCAAACTGATTGTGACCGCTATCGTCGCCGCCCCTGCGGTAGTTCGGGCTTTGACGGGTGGAGGGAGCGCCTCTTTGGTTGCCGCGGTAGTACTCTGTGCTTACGTGAGTAAGGTGGTTGGGCAATATTTACGTGCTAGGGCCATGCGGCTCGCCCGTATGACGAAAGAGCTCTACCACAAGACTCGAGACAACGACCTAGGGGTGCTTCAGTATCTCGTTGATGCCAGCGAAGAACAGGACTACAAAGAAGTTGCGTTAGTTTATGCCATCCTATTGGCGGAAGGTGTCGCCATGACTGCTGAGGAGGCAGATGATCGCATCGAATCATTTCTTCACGAGAAGTTCGCCGGCTTGGACGTTGACTTCGAAATCGATGACGCCATTCGTAAGGCTACTGGCAGTGAACATTCGATGGATCTGCTCGAAGTGATAACCGACAAGGATGGTCAAACCCGTTACCGGGCTCGCCCGCCAGAGATTGTGTTCAAAGACCTTCGGGTATCGTGGAACGAGTTTGTGGAGCGAATCCGTCCAGCCCAAAGTTCCCCAACAGAAGCGATCTCATCACCGAAGGTGGGCACACCTTAGATAGAAAGAAAACTCATGACGAATATCTCCAATGAAGACATTCTGTGGAAAGCTCATCCCACCCAACTCTTAGCGTTTCAGTTCTACTTCATCGCTACGGCTATCGCTCTTCTTCTCGTTGGCGCCTCCGTCTATATCGGCACATATAGCGCCTTCGCCGGTATATGGTACGTGCCCTTGTTCGGACTCATAGTGGTGGGCATCGCAGTGCTCATAAAGTTTTTGATCGTACGCACTAAAGAGTACGTACTCACCAGTCAGCGCTTCGTGGTGAGCGAGGGCATCTTCAACCGAAACACCGAGGAAGTGGAACTCTATCGCGTTCGAGACTGGTCGATCCGTAAGCCATTCTGGTTACGAATATTTAACTGCGGGCACGTGATCCTTCTCAGTTCAGACGCTTCGGCACCCGAACTACAGATTGCGGGCATCAGTTCTCCGGAAAAATTTAGAGAAAGCCTTCGAGAACAGGTGGAAGCTGCTCGAGCCAAACACCGGGTACGAAACGTTGAGGGCCTCGGTGACGGCTACGAGTAGTGAATCTCACCCCCCCACGCATCTTTTCTGCCCATCGCTTAGCGGACCAACATGACCCATACTGGGAGCACCAAGACCGCCACCAGGGTACTCAGTGCGATCGCTGCAGAAACAATCGCTGAGGCGTAGGGATCATCTGCAAACTTCTCTACAAACGCAAAGTTCATAACACCAGATGGTAGACATCCGCTCAGAAGAGTAACATTCCGGACATAACCTTGGTTTCCCAGCAACGCATTTACCAGTAACGCAATCAACACCCCCCCGACGAAGCGCAGGGCCACAATACCCACAACCAAGCCGATGGGAAACTTCATCCGTTGATGCTCCATCATGCTCCGAAGGCGGGCACCTAAAGCGATGAGCATCATCGGTACTACGGTCTGAGCCAACATGTCGACGGGGATGGTCACCGTCTTTGGCAAACTCAGCTGGAGTTGATTGACCAACAATCCCAAAATCGTGGCGTACAAGAGCGGAAACCGAAACAGCACCCCACCAGCAGCTCGCCCCGCGGCGAGGGTCACACCCACCGTAAGGAGGAGAACACAGAACGTGACAAAAAATAGCATCGCCACTTCAAAACCAGGTTGGCCCATCGCTAGTTGGGCCATCGGAAGGCCCAGATTGCCGGAATTCATAAACGCCGCGGGCAGGGCCACCGCCCCCCTATGAATAGACCTAAAAGGCGGGATCCATCGTCGAACCAAAAGCGCGAGGCCCACACCACCGAAGATCACCAACACTGCTGACAACGGCGTTCGAGCGGCATCCAGGGTCAGTTTGTCGCCCGAACTCAGGGCGTTAAACACCAGACAAGGCGCAGTAACGTAGATGATCATATCGGTCACAACGCTGACCGGAAATGGGTTCTTCGCGGCGTAGACAAAGCCAATGCCTGCAATAACAAACACCGGAATCACCACTTCGAGCAAAGCGGATAGCACCGTCCTCCCTTGGATCATGTGGGCTTGAAAATCCACCGAACAGACCACCCATCAATTTCTGGCAACGAACTCTCGACGTAGGCCGCATCCGTTGCTAGCTTCCGTGGCCCGTTGCCGGGGTGGCGGAATCGGTAGACGCAGGGGACTTAAAATCCTCCGCTTTATGCGTGCGAGTTCAAGTCTCGCCCTCGGCACTATCTAGAATTATTGAACTTTTTGATCCCTCGTACCAAGGACTTCTCCGTCTCCGCCCGTGCGCCAAGCCCGACCCCTGGTGCAACTCGAACCGTTTTGAACTCACTCCATCCGTGTTTGCCGCCACGCAAACCTGACAATTGCAACCTCTCCTCCACGAGGTTCTAGGTCATGGCTTTACCATCGGGCTATAACGCGTCCTTGATTCGGCCGAATATCCGATGACCTTCTTCGGTCCCCCCTTACGGGGGCTCTCTGTCAGCTAGCCATAGCTAGCCTCCTCCGAGTCCAAACATTCAGTCACGCTAGGTCCTTCACAATAGTTCCTGGTTGACCTTAGCAACACACCGCGGAGATCCGCCCCTTTTTGTAGCAACTAGTCGGCCAACCCCGTTGCATCGAGCGTCATCTGAATGGCGTACAAAACCTTCGGCCCCATTGTTCCCCCATTTGCAGATTTCGATTCCACAACCTTCAGTCCTTAATGCCTCCCTTCACACTCCCCTCCAGGCGAGTTAAAACGCTCATGATGATCCTAGGGGGAGGCTCTCCCGTTGGACGTATTCCATGACTGGGCTCTGCCTGAGCCGAATCTGTATGATGACTTCGATCCGCCTGCTTCTCGGAGGCCCCTCCGTCCCTCAGCGATAGGTAGCCTCCTCGCGAGTCCTAAGTCGGGTACTTGGTTATGGAATCCACACCGACCTTTAAGACCGCCCCTAACGTCGTCACCGCGTAGGGAGGAGGATCAACGAGGAGTTGGCGCCGCGCAGGGAGAAGTACAACGGCCTCAGATTGAGACGTCCGAAGTTGGTCGTGAACGCCAGAGAGAATTTGCCTCCCAAGCGTACGAATGTGATAATCGTGGCAAATTGTTAGATGAACTATTTGGTCACTTGTGGACCATGGCGCCAGCTATCCCATGGCCAAAGCCAGAAAGCCCCCGGTCCCAGCTTATGTCTTGCTGGGTTGAAGATGAGCAGCAAGGACGAAAGATCCCCCTAGAAGGCCATCTAACAACCGAAAATCATAAGGAGCTTCTAATCCTTGTGCATGGGTTAGGGGGGAGCCTAGACAGTCCTTATTTACTGAGAGCCGCGCAATGCGCACATCACGTGGGCCTGGATAGCCTCCGTATATCCCTGCGCGGAGCAGACCGAAAGGGATTTGATATATACCATGCTGGTCTAGTAGACGATCTATCTGCGTTTCTCCAAGCACCAGAGCTGAATCGCTTCGAACGAATATACATTGTTGGCTATTCACTCGGAGGACATATGGTCCTACGCTGGTCCTTAGCGCCTACCAACCCTCGTGTGGCTGCGGTTGCCGCTGTTGGCTCTCCCTTGGATCTTACTCGCGGAGCGGCTGCGCTCGATCGGCGTAGAATATGGGGATATAGATGGTATATACTACACAGTCTTAAAGAGATATATATATCCTGGGCAAAAAGACATCCGGTTCCTACACCTGCTTCGGTGATCAAGCGAGTGAGTACCATTAGGCAATACGACCAACTCACTGTAGTACCCCGCTTCGGTTTCGGTTCGGTTGATGAATATTATCAAAGCCAGTCCGTTGGACGTCACCTACCATCACTGCAGCTTCCTGCCTTGTATGTTGGTAGCCGATGGGATCCTATCGTTCCTTGGAATACCATTAAGACCTCGGTTGATGCCCACTCAAAGAATCTAACGGTGCAAATGCTCAACACCGGAGGTCATGTGGCTTTCCCCTCTGATATCAATTTAGGTTATGGCGAGGCCCACGGGCTGGAAGCACAAGTGATTCATTGGATGCGTCAGCAATCTGACTTTTAACACAATCTTAACAAAACTCAACCATCTTTTACCATTTGCACAAACACCGCTGACACAAACACTCCAGACTGCACCCATCGCCAACAAACATGGCGACCTAAGAAAGGAATCTATTGATGCGTACTATCACATTTCCGACCTTCGTTCGCCCACCTTTGCGTATAGCCTTCATCACTACTATACTTTTGGGGCTTGTCTGTGGGCCAATTATCCATGCAGAAGCTCACGATCACGGTCGTCGTGGCCATCGCCTCCATCATGGCAAGCGGCACGGTGGTATGGGCGGCCACCTCCTACACATGTTTGCCAAACTTGATCTGACAGAAACTCAAGAACAGGAGCTACGGGAGATTCAGGCCGAACTGAAACAAACCCGTAAAGACCTTCATAGCGGTATGCGTCAAGATCTAGATAGTGTGACCGCCGAACTTAGTGGCACTGCGCCCAATCGGGAACAACTACTCAGCATGATCGACAACCGAATCACCCATATGCGTACGTTGGCCCGAGAGACCCTCAACAAGGCTCTCGACTTTCAAGCCACTTTATCCAACGAGCAAAAAGAAGAACTTGCAAAGTTGCTCACCCGTCGTGCCGAGCGATTGAAAGACCGGTTGAAAGACCGATCCCCACCCAAACAATAAGCTGTTCTACATTGTATCTTTAAGGTCGGCGCGGAACTATTGGGATGTAGCGATAGATCGCGCCCGACTTTGAGAACGATCTTAAGGCTATTCAAGAGCCTTCTACGAAGTAGCGGTGTTAATAAACTCGCTACAGAACAGGAATTTTCTCGGTATTCGGGTCCTGACTCCTGACCTATTCGAATATAGTACACGAGCGGCCTACAGCAGAAATCACTTGGGTTGAACCCAAGTTCCTGCTCCTACGCCGGGCTATGCCCCGCTGCGCGACCACTTGTTGATGCTTACAGAATCATCAAGTGGTCTTTGCTATGACATCGGCTTGACATCGGCTTGTCACCGACTCACCACAACCAGGGTATCGGACATAGTTTGACCAGTCTAAGCTCTGCGATACATCTGTGTGAACAAGAGCAGTAGGACTACTAGGCTCCCAACACAGACATAGACAAGCCCCATCGACCACTGGTTCCTAGAACTAGCGATCGGAAAAGGCACTGCCGATCCATCACCAAGCACAAGTAAACCAGCCCAGGCAGCGTCCGGAGCTCCCCGAGCGATGGCCTGGATATAAGCTTGTTGTACGGCAGCATCAACCGACAGTCCTCGGTTCAAATGCTTGTAAAATGGTTCAAAAAACTCTACGGCATCCGAATCTCGCAACGGCCACAAACTCCCGACCACAGCCACCGCACCAGCCACAAAAAATGCCCTTGCAAAGCCTAAGATACCGTCACCCCGTAGCAATCTATCCGATGCTGTTCGACAACCAGGCAGCACCACCACTCGATCGCGGAGATTCAGATCCCCTATTTCCCGTGGCTGCAGCAAACCATCTTGGCCAGGAGCTCCCGGAGCCAACATAACAGCAGACAGCTCTGGGCGGCGAACATCAATCACCGCTTCCGCATCGAGATGAAGCACAGCATACTCGTCCGGCGTCTCTGTTTTGAGGGCTTGTTCACTCGCATCCTTGCCGAGAAGTAAACGAGTTTGGGCCCCAATAGTACCGATCAGCTGATTAGCTTCTTGACTGTCAAACGGGAATGCACCGGAGGACAGCAATCCATTGTCGATCCTCGATTCCTCCCCCGTGGTCTGCATCATCGATTCCCCACCGTGCCGGGTTGGATCCACAAACGCCCATACCTTCCTAGAGGCCGGGGAATGGGGAGAATGGCGCAAGCCAGCCCAAATAGTGGCTGAAGACACAACCGACAACCGATAGCGCTGCCCCAGGGGCATACCTTGGGCATCTCGTAATGCGGCAAACGGCAGCTGGTCGAGCCGTCCATCAGGCACAATCACTAGTTGGGAGATCCCCGGCGGAAGCCTCGCTAAGCCTTCCTTCAGCAAGTGCTCATACAATTCTTTTGCCGGTGCTACCACCGACCCTTTTCCGTTCAAAAACTGTCTTGAAAATGGAGGTATAGCCGCCTCCAACTTCATTCGATCCCAGATCCGGACCAATCCCACATCAGCGTGAGTCACAACCATAAGCCAGGCGCCTCCGCCAAAGTCCCCAAACAAATTTTCCCAAAGCCCAATCTGAAATGACAGAAGTGCTTCATCTGGTCCTAACCACTGCTGGACTTCGCTCAGACTTGCAAAAGCCTGGGGTATACTCCGTTCAAGTGCAGAGGCCGGAGTACCCACCTGATCGCGGAGAAGCGCTTCTTTCGCTTCCTCTGCTTCGAGAGCTTCCTCCAACGGGATACGATCGGAAGCAGCGAGTGACGGCTGAAGAAGATCGCGATGGAAACGAGAAATAGTAGTGAGCACTTGTTCTCGTTCAGCAAACCGATTCGGGGCAACTTCGGTTCCCTTAGGAAAGCGGTGAAGCCGCTCAAGAAGAAACCGCGCACGCAGGCGCTCAGTGATCACAAATGCCTCTTGAAGATATTCAAGATGGCCCTGTTGCTCATAAGCAACAAGCAAGTCACCCGACAATCGATAATAGTCGCCGGCCCAGTGGGAGAACAAATCCGCTCGCCCCTCCTGACTCAGTTGTAGTTCGCGATAGATTTCGATCGCGTCCAGGGATCGAAGGCCGTCAGTAACCCCTTGAGCAACATCTCCGGCTCGAAATCGAGCCCTAGCCCGCTCTCGCCATGCATAGGCCACAAGTCCGGAGGCCCCCAATCTCTCCAGCAACGGAACGGCCTTCGCAACCTGAGCCTCCGCTTCCGATGGCGCTTCATTGGCCAGCAGCGTAGATAGTTGCCACCGGCATTTCACTTGATATTCAAGGTCTTTCACCTCTTCCGCAACAACTATGCAACGTTCTAAGTGAACTATGGCTTGGATAGCTTTCGACGGATAATGAGTAATCAGCCGAGCAATCAACGCGCGAGAAGCTGCTTCCGAAGCCCCGTGCCCCACCTCTAAAGCAGTCTTCAAGGCTAGTTCTGCCGCTTCCAGAACCCGTTGACGATCTTGGGGGCGGGGCCGCACAAGACGCTGCTCAAGCAAGCTGCTCGCGATATTGTATCGAACAATAGCCAAATGCTCCGAGCTAGGGTGGGTTTGTAGACGTTGTTCCAATTCGCGATACCGTCGGAGGGCTGACTTGTACCGTCCTAACCCATGGGATATATCACCCATGAGTAGCAAGATATCTTGCCTAAGAGCAGCAGGGACACCATCTAAGTCATCTGTTCCCTCAAGGACCAGCAAGGCCGCGCGTAAATCACTACCACTTTGGTTGATAAATCTCGCCCGTGTCAGCGCAGCTTGAGCAAGAAGTGTGGACTCGTCCAAACGATCAGCAATGGCTTCCATATGGGACAGCTGGATTTCAGCCTTCGCTGTATCCCTGCTCTTCAGCCACCAAAAAGCTAAATCCGCCCGAACATCCATCTCTCCCCGAGGGTTCGCTTGTTTGTGGAAAGCCTCCGCTGCTGCTTGGTAATATATCGGAACTTCGGGGTCATCCAGTGCCTCTGCGAGTGTCCCTAACACCATCATCAACCAGGGTGTTTCTGGATATTGATCCCACAATTCCGTTAGTCGGTCTTTCGCTAAAAGCTGCAGGACTTCATCCTCACCAGACACCCCTAAAAAGCAACGAAAGCCTTCCTCGGATAAGGGAGCGCTTCTAACTTTTTTTTCACACTCAGTAAATGGAGTATCAGCCTCCATCGGGGATATTTCGGCAGGCGAAGCCTTCACCAGGGAGGCCTCCAAAGACAACCCGAGGAGAACACAGCAACCACTACTAACTAATAAGTATCTCACAAGCTTAACATAAAGGTATCTTTGGTACCTTCCCGAATTCCACAGCTGGGGCACATGGATCCACAGATGTTTGCGTGCACTCTCAACGGCCCCGCTCTTCAACTCAAGCGCTCCGCGGACATGCTCGCTCCCCATGTAGGAACGCATAGCCCTGCGTGAGCTCAAAATGATTCGACAGACTTTTATTGTACACGGTCAAAACCTTTTTGTCCCCCGCATATTTTGGTATTGGTAGCCATAGCATTGTGAAAGAGATTGAAGACAAAGCTGCAAAATATGACACTCAGCCTTTCACGTTCTGTCCACTCTGTCGCCTATCTTGAGTATCAACCACTGAGCCTTTCGGAGGGTTTGCTTTTTATCTCCAGGCTCCTTCGAAGAATGCTCCCCCCTACGGCTAAGGAGAGTGGTCGCTAGCAAGAACACCCAACCCCAACTCGACTAAGCCGTAGAACATTCAGACGTGAGTGACCGGCGATATGGAACTTCATATGTAAGCATCACATATAGCACTAAAAGATATTTGTTCCTCGATTATTTATATTCCGAACTCATCTCAACCTTCATCTATCTCTACAAGCCACACCCAGGATAAGATGCTTGGCCAGCTACGGTATAACTTTCGCGTCGGCACCAAAATCAAAAGAGACACCGTTCGACTGTAGGTATTCAGCCAAATGCCTTACTCAAAAGAATATTCGGCAAAACCTACAAAGACTAGCAGGCCATCGGAGAAGTGGGATAGGTGATCCGCGAAGTATCTTTTCCGTGCAACGCTCTGGATGAAGAGGGCGCATACCGGGCGTATGCAACCGATGAAAGGCGAAGCCGGTCCAGACGTTCCACGGAAAAAGGACCCGCAAAGCGCCTAACTCACTTTTCCGATGGCCTGCTAGTGAGCAGGTAGATCTCAAGAAAGCCTTGAGGACTATGGGCGTTAATTTTGGTGAATATCCACTTATCAGCACTCAAGTACAGTAAAGACCACTTGAATTGATTCTGTAAGAATCACCAAGGGGTCGCGCAGCGGGGCTATGGCCCGCGTAGAAGCAGGAGCTTGGGTTCAACCCAAGTGATTTCTGCTGTAGAGGCCACTTCCCCTCCCAATCCGCTATTTCACGGACTGAGGCACATAGCCTCCCGACTGGTAGATGGGGCCAAAGTGGGGAGCATCCGTAGCGCCATAAATCGTTCAACACAAGTAATATCCAATACTCTTATTATATATATCACTCTCCTTGTAGATAACAACAAGACACCTCATTCGAATTGGATAACTATCACCGAAAGCTGGTTAAAAGCCTCATCTTTCCCTGATCCTTCTATACCCTATCCGACCCAGGGCCGCCGCATGAACGCAGCAGCGTTCACTCACATGTTGATACGATCATCACCCAGGACCTAAAAGACTCCCCATCTATAGCCATCGGCATCAAAGTGTTACAGCAAAGACCACCTGAATTGATTCTGTAAGAATCAGTTCAGGTGGTCGCGCAGCGGGGCATAGCCCCGCTGCGAAGCTCTACTTGGGTTCACCCCAAGTCCTTTCTGCTGTATCCCGGTTAGTATTCGGGACCGATCTATTTGTCACCTCTACAGAGAAAATGACTCGGCTGAGTATCAATCACATCTCAGAGTACAACAATCTCCCCGAACCGCTAGCGAGCTAACTATGGTCTTGAACAAGACCCACCTCAATTTACACCAGCAGCTCAAAACGTTGTTCAACCCACCACCCGTTGTTTCCATAAACAGCTGAGTTACTTCAATTTAACAGTCAACATTGCCTATCTAAAAACCAGTAGGCATCAGATCCGCCATGGTCTCTTCGCTCTGTAGCCTGCAGCAACGGTCGGTTGAGTTGAACATCGGCCATGGGTAGGCAGACGACACTCGCCATCCACAGGCTTCTTCCACCAACTCACGATAGGCGTTGAGTGCAGCGTGTTGTGGATGTCTTGCCGGTGCCTTAGCCCATCGATGTTGCAGCAACTGATCTATTGGGGCATTACCACATCGTTCGCCCATTCCCAGCATAGTACCGTGAATCCGATCTGCTCCTGCTGCTTCCGCGGCCAAGCTGCACGCCACTGCCAAACCTCGGTCGTTGTGCCCATGCCAATCGAGAGCTACCGATTCTCCCTTTTGGGTCACCAGGTTTCGAACAAACCGAACAATATTGGCAGCCCCCACTGGAGTTGTGTACCCCACTGTATCACACAGCACCAATCGCCTCACCCCAAGGTCAATGGCGTGCCCAAACAGGCGGGCCAAATCTTCCGGCCGAGAGCGCGTAGTGTCTTCAGTCACAAAAGCTAGACGAAGCTGATGACGGTGGGCAAAGGCCACTGCACATTCCAAGTGACGCAGCAGGTCGTCTAGCGACCACCCTTCCGTAAAACAACGAATCGGTGACGTGCCTAGAAAAGCGTAGACTTCGAGCTCAATCCCCACCTTTTGTACGATCTCCACCACCGGACGAAGATCCTCCACCTTGGTTCGGGCCGCACAATGAGGCTGAAGCGGTAACCGTTCGGTCGCGATCCGCTCGAGGAGCTCGGTCACATCCCGCGCCTGAGCGTCATTGCTCGCGGGTAACCCTAATGACACCGCATTCAACCCTAGTTCCGCCATCAACCGAACCGCCGCCATTTTGTCCTGCAGGCTGGGTTGGTGAATCGAAGGCGACTGCAGTCCGTCTCGGAGAGTCTCGTCATTCAACTCTACACGTTCACGCATAGCTTCCTAGCAGCAAACGAGAAGGATCATGTACCTCGTCCTCGTCCCGGTATTCTCCACGACATCCCAATCTTACGCTACCCCCCGGCTTACTGGTCCTGACTGAGTGGAACTTGCTCCCCAGGGTCCTTGGCGCCGTTAAACACACGAACTATCTAAGGCCCCAACAGTCATGGTAGAGCTTCTCAATCAGTCCGGCTGATCCCCCCTGTTTCTGCGCCCAGGATATCCCCAAGACCCGCGTTACTTTCTTGACCTCGTCCTATCATGGCGCTGATCACAAGCGTCTAATGTGCGGTGTCGTTGGGATCTGGGGACACCCAGAGGCAGCCAAACTAACGTATCTTGGTCTACACGCGCTTCAACATCGAGGCCAGGAAGCAGCGGGTATCGTCTCCGCTCACCCAGACCAACCATTTACTCGTCACGTCGGCCGAGGCCTCGTATCTGATATCTTTGGGAAAGATGCACTGGCAAGACTCGATGGCCCTCATGCGCTCGGTCACGTACGCTATTCAACCACCGGTCTGAGCGAAACCGTGAATGCCCAACCCTTTCGGGTCAAAACCGCCCGAGGCGAACTGGCCCTCGCACACAACGGAAATATAGTAAACGAGCAAGAGGTACGCACAGACCTCGAACACCGCGGATCTATTTTTACCACGGGCAGTGATACGGAGGTGCTGCTTCATCTTCTTGCTCACTCTCGAGCTCCACGGCTGGCTGACCGAATTAGAGAGGCAGCAGCCCAAGTAGAGGGAGCGTATAGTCTGGTGCTCCTCACCGATAGTGCCTTAGTCGGGGTGCGCGATCCGAGTGGCTACCGTCCACTTTGGCTTGGGAGGGTGGGTGAAGCCTACGTTCTCGTCTCCGAAACTTCGGCCCTAAGCCTTATTGAGGGTATCCAGATTCGAGAGATCGAACCCGGAGAAATTGTTACCATCACCGACAAAGGCGTGCACTCTGAGCGCTTAGTTCATGACCCAAACGCCCCCGCCCAATCATGTATCTTTGAACTAGTATACTTCTCGCGGCCCGATAGTTTTATGTTTGGTCAAAGCGTATACGAGGCACGTTTTGATATGGGTCGCAAGCTCGCCGCAGAATCTCCAGCAAACGCAGATGTAGTCATTGCGGTACCTGATTCAGGCATTCCAGCGGCCCTCGGCTATGCGGACGCCTCTGGCATTCCATATAAGCCAGGTCTTATTCGCAGCCATTATGTTGGTCGAACATTTATTGAGCCGGAGCAATCGATCCGCAACTTCGGAGTAAAACTCAAACTCTCAGCCGTTCGGGCAGTGCTTGAAGGCAAGCGAGTAGTGGTTGTGGATGACTCGATCGTGCGAGGCACAACCTCACGTAAGATTGTAAAGATTCTTCGAGACGCCGGTGCTGTTGAGGTCCATATCCGTATATCATCGCCACCCAGCCGTTTTCCCTGCTATTATGGTATCAATACCCCTACCCAAAAGGAACTGATCGCGGCCAAGAATTCCGTTGAGGAAGTTGGCGATTACATAACTGCAGATTCTCTTTCATATATATCTTTAGAAGGTCTTCACCAGTCAGTTGGAGATCTATCTATTGGTGACCCACATTTCTGTAATGCTTGTTTCTCTGGAAATTATACAGCGGGTGCACCGACAATACGGTCCAGACTCGCGATTGTGCACTAGCTAGGACGTGTCTTCAAACTCCGCCCGCGGAGATGACGCTGAAGCCACCGCTTGTTAACGGTCGGCCCCGGAGGGAGGGTACGGGATGCACCGGGCCGAGGGACCCGAGGGGGGGCGAAGCCACCGACCCCTCATAAATGTGGGATACAAGTCAGAACGCGGTCCGGAGTTTGAAGACACGCCATAAACTCGGACAAAGTCCTCGCCCCGGCTGAAGCTCCTGTGAGTTACGGTAACCCTCTTACAGCAGAAATTACTTGGGTTGGACCCAAGTTATTTCTGCTGCATAACCGCTCAGCGCCGCAAAACCGTGCTTAACCGCCGGCTCTTCGGTTCAAGACAACCAATTTTCCTATGATCCTTCACGCCGATTCGATACGCACAAGCTCGCCCGCAATATCAGTGTATGGCGTCACTACCATTACCTGGGTCAAGCTCGATAGATGCTCGTAAGTCTCCAGTAACGCCTCACGCTGGGGCTTAGAAACCTTTAGCATCGAATCCTCCATCACCACAGGAACAGAACGCACCGCAAGAATCTGTTCCAGCAATGCGAGCCGAAGACCGGTGTCAACCTGGTCCAATAGCTCCCCATCAAGATCGGCATAGTTGGTCTTTCCCCGTTTACCGTTAAGAACCATCTGATTGTCACGAAGAGAGACCTGGTCCAATTGGCCATCGGTCAACCTTTGGATATAGTAACCAACCCGAGCTTCGGTTGTACTCCCCGCAACAGTCTCAACGTTTTGCCCTAAAAGAGCTGCCGCTCGTTGAATCAGGGCATGGGGACGACTCGCCTCTGCCGCCGTGCCCAAGCTCCCGCCTGATGGATATTCAGTATATGTAGCCCCCTCGGCCGAGCTCGAATCATACTCATCAGCACTGCACCACAAGCCTCCAGAAAGCGACGCAGAGGTCATTACATACCCATCTATATTGTCAACACCGGCTGTATCTAAGCCAGAAATAGTTTGGTCGTTACCACCTTCACTATCATCATCGTCGTCGTCATCAAAATTAGGTATCGCCCCACCCAATACGGACGCAGGTCGTACCAGGCTCGGAATGTCAGTTATATCTTTAATAATGGGTAGATTGTCCGGATCATTATCTTCTTCTAGAGGCGTCAGTCGGCGAGAAAAGATTTCTTGTTCCAGCGGCTTCAACCGGTGCTCAATACTATCTAGGGATGCTGTGCTCGTTTCTTCATCGAGCACAGCTTCGCACTCTGCTCGTCGTACGGCAATTCGTCGTAAGACCGCCTCCGCTCGTCGTCCGTGGTGACCGATCTGTCCGTCTAACTGAGATGCAAGTCGCTCTCTCTCCACAACCATTTCTTCGTAGGCTTGGAGTTGATCCGCTAGCTGTGAGGTATCATTGATCCCCAATCGATCCAGGAGCCCACGTACCGCCGCTGTATCTAATACATACTGGCGCTCAAGCCGCACCAGATGATCCTCCATATCAGTAGTTTTAGCGAGCTTTTGGATCTTCCCCTCCCGTTCCTTCAAATCCTGATACATCAACCCGCCAACAGCAGCACCCATGAGAAACTGGATGAACGCCAACCACGGTGTTTGCAGCCACAAGATTAGGCTCCACCACAAAATGGTCGCAATAATACCCACAACCACCATCGGGAAGTACCAAGATCGGATACGCTCGGTTGTTGTATCCACCACCGCATAAACGCGCATGAGATCACGCTCTATGCTCGCTCGCTTTCCCTTGTACTCCGACTCTACCGCCAAATGTCGTAACCAGCGTTCACGGAACCCCACGGGGAGAGCAGCCATAAGCGGCTGGGCCTGAAGCCCAGCTTCAGTTTGCTTCAGACGCTCCTGAAGCTTGACCATCTCGATATGACTAGCCCGAGCCTCCCTCGTTTTTTCGTCCAGCGCCGCCAAGGTTCTCCGTGCTCGAGCAAACCGACGCGCTCTGCGACGTTCTTGACGAAGCTCATGGTGCCAATTCAGGAGACTCTGATCCGACAACTCACTCACGCCGGAGACAACTTCATAGCTCGCCGCTTCGTCGTGGGACAACGCAGTGCTCACCACGGCAGCATTCGTGCGCCCACCAGTGCCATTCAACCGGGACCGGTGCCCATCCATCGGCCGAGACAAGCCCGGTCCAGAGGGAACCAGAGGCATCCGTCTCACTCCTGAGCGCACCCGGCGGTACCCTCCGCGAGAAGGTAGAGCATCATGGGAAAAGACAAAGAGCGCTTCATAATCGGCATCGTACGGAAGCTCCAATTTTACCCTCAGGAAGCGACGTATTTCATCCGTATTCGATGAAATCACTGCCGGCTGAGCTTCCGGAGAGGGAAGATGTAGGAGCCGACATTCACCAGTCCGTAATTCTCGAAGCACTCGATAGTGATTTTGATCCCGATCCGCGAGCGTTATGATCGTACGTGATCGAGAAGATGAAGAGTTCACTAGAGAACGACAGAGGTCTGTACGATCCGGATTCGGTAGCAACGCACAGAACAACAGGTCGAAAAACGCTTGTCGCTGCGATCCACTAGCTAGCCGGACCAGATCAAGCTGACCCTGAAAACCAAAGTACGTTCGGTCAGGAAAATGCCGGAGCCCTTCTGCGGCAAGCTGGACAATGCGCATCCTACTAGAGTGTGACTCCCACTGCGCTTAGGGGCAACGACCGATACAGATAAGTCGCACCCAACATACAAGAAAAATGTCCAATGAACAGTGCACTAGGCGACTGTTTCGGTTTTGGCTTTCTTACGTTGTTTGGTGGAGGGGGGGCGCCGATCGGTTCGTTCCTTGATACGAGCCGCCTTACCGGAAAGATTACGCAAATAATATAGCTTGGCCCGTCGGATCTGACCGTGGGACTTCACCTCAATCTTATTCACAGTCGGTGAAGACAACGGGAAAACACGCTCTACACCCACGGAATGAGACACTTTACGCACGGTAATAGACGCTCGGTTCCCGCCCTTTTTATACGCGATGATAATGCCTTCAAAAATCTGAACCCGCTCACGCGTTCCTTCGCGAATTTTGGTGTGCACACGTACCGTATCCCCAACCCGGAGGGCAGGTAGGTCGGACCGGACATAGGGGGACTCAACGTCGTCAATTACGGTATTCATAGTTTCAGTTCCTAGCGTGGGTGATGTTAGAGCTCGGGCTTCTCGCTCCGCAGACAAATATCGTCAAGTGAAAACGCAGAAATTCCGGGCCATATGGCCCCCAGGGACACCGTTCACCTGAGAATAGGATTCACCGCTCCCCACAAATGCGATCCAACAGAACCGCAACCTTTTCCGGTCCCTGGAGCGAAGCTTTTGACCAGAGCCGTGGCGGGGGCATGACTCTAAGTTCGTGACCTCGATCCTCCACCAAAATATCCGGCAAGTCGATCTCCAAGCTCACCGGGCGACCCCGTTGCAGCTCTTTTCGAACCATCTTGGGTGCGATGACCGGTGCCAACGGCCGCTGGTCAACAAGCACTCGCAAGGTATCCGGAGAGAAACGGTCTGTAGAAAATCCTGAAGCCGGATCCACGACCACACATCGGCCATGGTCAACACCGTAGGCTTCCGCTACCGCCTCAACCCTAGTTGCCTCCTCCCCACTCAGTAGCCCCACAGTCAGATGGAATTCCACCTTGGACAGTAGGCTTTCAAAGTCTTCCCCTTCAGCGACAATAACCCCTTCCAGTAGGTCTGGGCGCCGCTCTCGAGTGCGCCGATGTTGCATTGCACTCCGCCATGCTCGAATCCGGGCGTGGTTACCGCTGAGCAGCACCTCAGGGACCGTGGACTGATCGTATGTTTCTGGGCGTGTATACTGCGGATACTCCAACAACCCATCCGCAAAACTATCTCCGGCTGCAGAAAGCTCGTTGCCCAAAGTCCCCGGAAGCAAACGTACAATCCCGTCGATGATGGTCGAAGCGCCATACTCACCTCCGGTAAGCACAAAGTCTCCCAGTGAAATTTCTTCATCCACCTGAAGACGTACCCGCTCATCAAACCCCTCGTATCGACCGCAGACCAAAGTCAAATGATGGGAACGCCCCCAACGCTGGAGATCCTCCTGGTTCAAAGGCTGTCCTTGAGGGGTAAGCATCACCACCGGGCCCGGGCCTCGGCTTCGAGCCACATGAATGGCCTGCGCCAATGGCCCCACCTTCATCACCATCCCCGCTCCTCCGCCGTATGGCGCATCATCCACCGTGCGGTGACGATCGGAGGCGAATTGACGAGGGTTGATATATCGGACTTCTACCCCCTGCTCCCGAACAACTCGTCCCACCAAGCCCGTAGTCAGCGGCCCAAAAAAAAATTCAGGAAATAGGGTAATAAGATCAAACTGATAGGAAGTGCCAGTCACCGATTGGCCTCAAACAAGCCGGGCAGAGGCAGCACTGTTACCGAGCGCCGCCCTTCAGCATCACATCCGATTTCCACCACAATATCCGGCACCACCGGTACCAACGCCTGGCCCCCCTCAAGCAAGTCGATCTCTAGAAGAGCCTGTGCGCCATTGTCCGTAATCCTGCGGACCATTCCCAGGTGCTGTCCCGACTCAGCGTGCAGCACGCGAGCATCAAAACACTGGTCTACATCGTCGTGAAGTTCAGGCACCAGAGTTCCAGGGTCCACATCCACGTAGGCTCCGACCAATCGGTCCGCCGCAGTTCGGTCTTCACACGCAGCGATACGGAGCACAGCCCTCAGGGGATCTATCCACCGAACGTGGGTCACCTCCATGGGCTGGATAGTCTCGTCAGCGTATTCTAGCTCAACAGAGAGTCGTCGGCGCAAACGGCGCCAACGACAATACTCGGACTGAAGCGCTAGTTCACGTCGACGGAAGAACTGAACCAGTACTTCTCCCCCGAGTCCGTGGCTACGGGATACACGACCGATCCGATATGCGAAATCTACGTCACTCAATAATCTCGAGGTTCGAACGCTTGTTGAGTTTAAAAGCCGCCGCAGACAACATGGTTCGCATCGCTTTCGCTGTGCGCCCTTTTTTGCCGATCACTTTGCCTAAGTCGGTCTTAGCCACCTTAAGCTTCACAATGGAAGCTTCCTCGTCACCAAACTCGGACACCTCCACCTCCTCGGGCGCATCAACAAGCGCCTTTGCAATATAATCGACCAGATCTTTCATATTTAGCGCCCACCAATTAGGCGTCAGCCGCGGAGGTATCTGCTTCTTTTTTGGTTTCAGGCTTAGCGGCCGCCGGCTCCGCTTTAGCCTCCCCCTTGGATTTTGCGTTACTCTTTGGACCAGCCCCTTTGCCACCAGCCCCTTTACCGCCTGAGCCCTTGGTTCGAGACTCCTCAACTTTTGGTGCCGGAGGCGGGGGTGCAGGACGCACCTTAGCCACTGGCTCTTGGTTCCCATAGCGACGCGCCTTTTTAATCAGGGCACCCGCCGTTTCTGTGGTTTGAGCACCAACCGATAGCCAGTGGTCTATTCGGTCCTGTTTCAGGACAAGAATGTCCCGAGAAGGCATGTAATAGCCAAGGTTTTCGATGAATCGACCGTCTCGTCGTGCGCGACGGTCTGCCGCCACGAGGTGATAGACGGGGCGCTTTTTGGAGCCAGCGCGCGCAAGCCTGAGCATCAGCATCGTTCTAAAGTCCTAAGCAGCTTTCGACTACTTCGGAGGCGGTGGGTCTTCGTTCTTGAGGCATCGTTTGTCAACCCTCAGCGAGCTAGGTCAAACCAAGAGACCACCACCATCAGACTGAGAAGCACCAGGAATCCAAATCCATGGACAACCGCTTCTAGCCGTGGTTCGATCTCCTTTCTACGAACTGCTCCTACCATCAAGAACACCAGTCGACCCCCATCCAAAGCAGGGATCGGAAGCAAGTTAAAGAAGCCCAGCATGATCGAAAGCTGCGCAACCCAACGGTACGCCCCCTCTGTCGAGCGTTGAACCTGAGAGGACAGGCCTCTGATCATACCTACCGGGCCACTGACCGACACCTCGGACGGCGTACTCACCAAGGCCACTAAACCCAAGAGAAGTTGTCTCGACGTTTGAACAAGATCGGTCCCCGCTCGGGTGATCGACTCCCCGAGCCCATACCGCACGGGCACGGTCTCTGCTGGACCAAACTCGATGCCAATACGCCACACTCCGCCCGAGTCTTGCGGGGTGACGGGCACGGTCAGTTGTTCTTCACCACGCTGAATCACCAAGGGAATTTCGTTCCCCTCCGCAAGAGCGATCGTCTGAGAGAGATCCCGATAGTCATCAAAGACGATTCCCTCGACCCCGACAATCCGGTCCTTGGATTGAAGACCAGCCGCTGCCGCTCCACTGTCCTCTCTGACATTTAGCACCTCAAAGGGCGGACGGGGTTCCACGGCGAAGCCCACATAAAAAGCAACCAGCATGACAAATGCGAGCAGGTAGTTTGCCAACGGGCCGGCTAGAATCGCTGCCGCTCGGAGATGCCGTGGGCGATTAATAAAGCTCGATGGCTGACTAATATCCGTCCCATCTTCCGGGTGCATTCCATCGATTTGGACGTAGCCTCCAAGCGGAATCACACCGACTTGAAACTGGGTGTCACCATGCTTCACCCGATAGATGGGTGGCCCAAAGCCGACGGAGAACCGACTCACAATCATGCCTCCCCAGCGAGCAGCTAAAAAATGCCCACCCTCATGAACAATCACGAGGAGACCGAGGGCCAGCACAGCAACCACCATCGAAGCCAAATCCATAGAGGAGGCATCGACACCATGGCGCTATCAGTCAAGCTGGGTACCACCTCGAAGCCATTGAGCACCGGCCCGGTGTTTACGCAGCCCATCCCCTGGGGTTATGCCCCCTCTGCTCATGGCCAAATCGTACGAGCGTCGCTCTGTTGGTGCCTGGTTTCCCAGCATGCCCTTTGAATGGTTGGTGGCCCTTCGTTACCTCGGGGCCAAGAGAAAGGCCGGCGTCTCAGTAACTGGCGTTCTCACCGTTTCCGGAGTCGCTTTAGGCGTATGGGCGCTCACCGTGGTCACGTCAGTATGGAACGGCTTTGAAGCAGAATTTCTTCAGAAACTGCTCGGTATCAACGCCCATGCAATGGTGACACCCCAGTTTGACATCCTCCGCAAGCACAAGCCCATCATGAAGCGGCTGCTCCAGCACGATGAGGTTATTGACGCAGTACCATTTATCTACACGGAAGCCATCATTCAAAGCCCCCAAGGGGTCAAGGGGGTGATGATCAAAGGTATCGATCCCAAGGCCGCCCTGCGACTACCTCTGGCCGATTACGTTGGTAAAAAAGCTCGGCCGATTTTCTCCACCCTCGAAGCTCGCTCTTCCGCCACCGCTTCTCCAAACGACCTGCCCGGGATCATCATCGGCAGTGAGCTCCAAAAGACCCTGCATGTTAAGCCAGGTGATAAAATCAGCGTAATTTCCCCGTACGGGGGGCACGAGAGCGAAGCCCGGACGGCCGCCTTTGAGGTTCTTGGGACCTTTCATTCGGGGATGTTTGAGTTCGATGCTCGTATGGTGTTTGTGGCCCTCAAACAGGCCCAAAAATTTCTCCGACTGCACCACGCCGTCATGGGCTTAGAAGTTTGGACCCGGGATCCATTTTCCTCTGGGGAGGTACTTAGCAGGGCGATCAAAACCCTCGACCCCGATAATGCTTACGCATTTAAGGTCCTCGATTGGTCCAAAGCTAACGAGGGTATTTTCGGGGCATTCCACACCCAAAAATTAATGATCAGCCTGTTTCTGTTTTTTATTGTGGTGGTGGCTGCCTTTAACATCATGGCTACTCTTATTCTCCTGATCATCGAGAAAGGTCGGGAGATTGCGGTGCTGAAATCCATCGGTGCCTCTCCTCGGTCCATTTTGCTTATCTTTGTTGTTGATGGGCAATTGGTTGGCCTATTGGGTTGTCTTACCGGGGTTATACTAGGACTGATCACCTGTACAATACTTGAGCAGCACGGTCTAAAAATGGATCCAAGGGTCTATTTTCTTGAGCAATTCCCGATCATCGTCAAACCGAAGGAAATTGCATTGGTGATCTTCGGAGCCATGGTCTTAGCAACCTTAGCCACCACGTTCCCGGCCCTCCGTGCCGCCCAAACCCTACCGGTAGAAGGATTGACCCGACGAGCGGCCCGACGAAGCTGACCAACACTCAAACGATCCCGTGTCGCAAATACTGCAACTTTCCTCTATAAAGCCACCAATTTAAGACAGTTAAGTGCTTGGACAATTTCATTGCGCGGGGTATTTCATCTACGGGGGGTGATCCGTGCAGCAACTGGACCTCGGCATATGCGCAACCACACACCCGCGATGTGCGAATAGAGCGCCCACTCCACCTCCTCCTGCCCAGCAATTGGCTCTATTTGAGCAAGCCTCATCAACATCCCTAGAGGGTTCCAACCCCCCTTTAAAAACTTTGCCCTCGCCCCCTCCTCTCCCTATGGAAAGTCCCATCACTCGGGGTCAGGCCCGCATCGAGCAGCTTCTCCGGCAGTTACTAGGCCCTCGGGTCATGGTTCAGCTCACTCAAAATCGATCGACGATGATCTCTTATTCAGTTAAACGAGGAGTACGATACGTGAGGCTACATGCCTTGTTTGCTCAAGCACCGGATCACATTTTAGGTGCC
This sequence comes from Myxococcales bacterium, assembly GCA_019634385.1. Taxonomy (GTDB): domain Bacteria; phylum Myxococcota; class Kuafuiibacteriia; order Kuafuiibacteriales; family Kuafuiibacteriaceae; genus JAHQVK01. Next base: position 36,132 of record JAHQVK010000179.1, read on the forward strand.
GTCGCCCGGTTCGTCAGCACCAAACAACCGGACCCCAAAACGGTATGGCTGATTGACCAGTGGATTGAAATCCATCGCCCCTACGTCAAAAGGCAGGGACGCAAGCCTCGTGTTCTTCCCAAAGGGGAAGTCCACGATCTTCAGGACATTTTTGACGGTCTCAACCAGCAATACTTTAGCGGCCGCGTACAATCTCGGATCACGTGGTCCACGGCCGCCCGTAAACAAAAGCGAATGAGTATTCGGATGGGTTCCTACTCAGAACACGAACAACTGATTCGCATTCATCCCGCCCTCGACCAAACCTTTGTTCCCGAGTTTTTTGTGGCCTCAGTGGTGTTCCACGAGATGCTTCACGAACTACACGGGGTAGCTGAAACAGCGGACGGCACACGGAGGGTACACACTCCCGCTTTTCGCCAAGACGAAGCGCGATTTGAGGCCTATGCTAAAGCCCGAGCTTGGGAGGCTAAGCACCTTCGCCGACTCCTGAGATACTAACCCCAGCCCACAACCGCTGAAGTAACAAAACCAAGCAGTTGTAGTTGCAAAAGTTGGATTCAGCCATGATACGTGCACGTCAAACCCTAACTATCTTGGTTGTCGCCACCCAATATATTCAGTTCGTTCCCCAGGGCTTAGCCCAAAGTGAAGCCGTTCCGCGTAATCAAATGATCGGATTTCGCGCGCTTGGTGGGGTGTTCATCCCTGATGGGGACGTCACCCTAAGAGGGATTAATGCACGGTTCGCAGTAGCAAACCCGATATTCGGACTCGGGCTCAGTTATTATCCCTTGGCATTTCTTGGTTTGGAGGGAGAGTTCGCTGCCTCTTTGGTTGAGATTGGTGGAGATACCCCCATATCAACACAGGTGTACCATCCCCGCGGCCAGCTAGTTCTCCAGGGTCCTTGGCGAATCAGCCCGTTTGCCTTCGGTGGTGGCGGAGCTCAGTTCTTGGATCCCAGCCTATCTTTGAATCCGGTTCGAAGCATTCTTCACTACGGAGCTGGGCTAAAAGTTTTGATCACAAGGAACGTCCTGCTTCGTTTTGAGGGTCGCCAAAACCTGGTATTCGAAAATGGCTTTTTCGCCGAAAACATCAACCCCTTCACCCAACTAGAGATTTTTGGCGCCCTCGGCTTCACTTTTGGAGGCGTTTTTGCCAAGGACCGAGATCAGGACGGTGTCTTTATACCCAAAGACAAATGTCCTTTGGAGTCGGGCATCGAGCGTGACGGCTGCCCTGACAGTGACGGGGACGGCCAGTCAGACAAAGAAGACCTCTGTCCTCAGAAGTTTGGGCGCACTTACGATGGCTGCCCTGATAGTGATGGGGACGGCCAGTCAGACAATAAAGACCTCTGTCCTCAACACTTTGGGCGCACTAAAGATGGCTGTCCCGATAAGGATAACGATAACATCGTCGACAGTCGTGACTCGTGTCCAGATCTCCCGGGCACACTCGCAAATGGGTGCCCAAATCCTGATTCGGACGGCGACTTCATCAACGATAAGATTGACCGATGCCCTGACAAACCCGGACCTCCGCCGAGCGGCTGTCCTAATAAGGACGGGGATGCATTAGTAGATCTCGATGATCAGTGTCCCAATGAGCCAGAGACCGTCAACGGCATCAAAGACCAGGATGGATGTCCTGATGAACTACCCGTCGAAGTCAAGCGTTTCAATGGGCAAATCCGCGGCATTCGCTTCCTACCTGGCAAAGCCCGCATCCGACGGGTTTCTTTTAGAGTGCTCAATCAAGCAGTCTTTGTTCTCAAGCAATACCCGGACCTGCAACTACGGATAGAGGGTCATACCGACAACTCCGGACCCGCCTTCGCCAACTTACTCCTGTCGCAACAACGAGCCGCTTCGGTAAAAAGATATCTAGTGGCAAACGGTCTCGATTCCTCACGCATAAAGACCGAAGGTCTCGGCGAAGATTATCCGGTGGCCTCCAACCGAAGCCCCGCCGGTCGACGACGAAACCGGCGTATTGAGTTTACGATCTTACAGTCCCGCCGAGCTAAGTGATCAACGGTTAGATTTAACGCTGGCGTTGTATTTGGGCCACCATCAGTAACGCCTCATCTCGGGAATGAATCCGCCCCTGGAGAACAGCTCCTTCAATCTGCTCCAACAAAGTCGCAAAATGTGGCCCAGGCAATAGTCCCGCCGCTTGCAGATCGGCACCAGTAAGAAGCGCTGCTGTTGCTGGTGGATGGTCTAGCAAAAACCGACGTGCAGCAGTAAACCGGCGGGTAGACGGGTCATCGTCACCAAAGACACAGGCCAGATAAGTAGCTAAGGCGGCCCCCTCTTCCCTACAAGCCCAGCGCAGTAAACGTACGTCAGGGGGCTCTTCGCCCGGATCTTGTGCCTCACTCGCATCACGTCGTAGGCGAAGCAAAGATCGCACCTGTCGGATCATCTTCCGAGATAGTTTTCGATGACGGAGCGCTTCTTCCACCTCCGTTTCGGGATAGGCATCGTGAACAATAGCCCACGCAATCTCTAGCCTCATCGAAGTCTCTCGAGCCCCCAGCCGAGCGAGAGCAGTTCGCATCGAAGCGAACAAGCACCTCTTAGGTAGACAGATGGACGCCAGATGAGAGGAGACAAGGAGATCCACTGCCTCCGCCACCCGTGGACTGGTCCACATTCCTTCAAGTTCTTGAGTGATCCGCTCTGGACTGACCACCCGAAGATGAGCCGCCTCGCTTCGGAGAGCTTCCCAGGTCTGCGACTCAATTCGAAACCCTAACCGTGCTGCAAATCGAACCGCCCGCAACATCCGTAGACGATCCTCATGAAACCGCTGCCAAGGATCCCCAACCGCCCGAATGAGCCCTGCCTCCAGATCCAGCTGACCGTCCACGTAGTCCAGGATCTGGCCAGTAAGCGGATCCATCAAAAGAGCGTTGATCGTAAAGTCTCGGCGCTTAACATCTTCTTCCCTCGACGTGGCATACCGTACCGCATCTGGCCGACGACCATCGGTATAGAGCCCATCAGCTCGGAATGTTGCCACCTCGTATGTCCGCTTCTTGGACCAAATGACTTCGATCACGCCAAAGGCAGCACCCACCGCAATCGTTCGCGGGAATAGAGCTTGGATCTGCTCTGGGCGAGCATCAGTCGCAATATCCCAGTCTCTAGGGCTCAACCCTAATAACAGATCCCGAACACATCCTCCGGCAAACCACGCCTCAAAGCCTTGATCTCGAAGCGCTTCGGCAATGTCCACCGCCCCTTGGCGATGTTCATTCTCCATTACTCATCCTCCACACCCACTGGACTCCATCATCCTCGACGGGGCCCACCCAAGGGTTGGTCACTGCGCAAATGTAAGACCAGCCGCTCCATAGCCCGTACGGCCTCAAGTTGGCCCCCCTTAAGGGCTCGATCGGCCATCGAAATCGAAGCCAAAGCCCGAGCGAATTGAACCGTTGAACCTTTGGCCGCCTGAGTCGCCAGCCGGTCAGCAACAAAAGGTGGCACGCCCAGCAGACTGGCCAGCGAAGCTCCCTTCTGCGCCACCGACACCGTCAACAGCTGACGATAGTGGCGGGCCATCAGGGCAAGTAGCCTCAGCGGCGGTTCTCGCTTAACAACAAGCAGTCGATAGAGTCCTCGCAGGACTCGCTCCGGAGCCTCATCCTCCAGCGAATCTATGAGCTCAAACACCGATTCTTCTGGGACAGCAGAGACCACCTTCGCCACATCTTCCGGGTGGATCGACCGCCCGCTCTCCGGTCCAACGTATAGATGAAGATAGTGAAGCATTTCCAAAGCCCGCTGAAAATCATGACCAAGCGCTGTCACCAAAGCTCGCACGGCGTCTGACTCCACCCGAATTTGTGCCGCCTTCGCATAAGCCCTAAGCGTTTTGGGCATATCCCGCTCACTGGGAGACTCAAAACGGATCAACGCCCCTGCTTTGTTAAGGGCCTTAACCAGCTTGGCCCGACCATCCCACTTGCTACCGGCGATCAAAAGCAAGGTAGTCGAAGGCGAAGGCGACGCTACATAGGCTAAGAACGCTTTCGCATCCGATTCCGAGACCTGCCCCTCCAGAAGCTGGTTCGCGCGACGTACCAAAACCAACCGACGAGGCGCAAAAGCGGGTAGGGTGTTCGCGGCATCCAAGACTCGAGCCAGCGGCTGCTCTTTGCCGACAAACACATCCCGGTTGAAATCCTGGCCAGCAGTGCCGGGAGGAAAAACGGCCCGGTGCAACGCGTCCACGAACTGATCAACGAGCACCGTCAGACCGTCCACCGCGTAGATCGAACTAGGCCCCTCCTTGTCCAGCAAGAGCAGGGGCCCGTCACGTGAGGCGCGAGGAGAACGCTTCGATGCCGCCACCTCCGCTGACTAGCGAAGCCCGCCGAAGGTGTCGAGTATCGAACGGTTGATCTCAATCCATATTTTTGGCGATCAGCTTGCCAAACTCTGAGCACGCAACCTTGGTTGCCCCTTCCATCTGCCGATGAAAATCATAGGTCACCGTCTTGTTCGCAATGCTGGTGTCTAGCCCTTTAATGATGAGATCCGCGGCTTCATTCCACCCAAGATGGCGCAGCATCATCTCTCCGGAAAGAATCACCGACCCGGGGTTCACCATATCTTTGTCTGCATACTTCGGCGCAGTCCCATGGGTAGCCTCAAAAATCGCGTGACCAGTTTCGTAGTTAATGTTGCCGCCAGGAGCGATGCCGATCCCTCCAACCTGAGCAGCCAAAGCATCCGATAGGTAGTCCCCGTTGAGGTTCAAGGTAGCGATCACTTCAAACTCTTCGGGCCGGGTAAGCACCTGCTGCAGCATGATATCCGCAATGGTATCTTTCACTATCAGCTTGTTGGCAGCGGTGGCCGTTCCGTAGGCCGCATTAGCCGCGTCAGCACCCGATTCGTCTCGAATGCGCTCCCACTCAGAAGCGCCGCTACCTCCCCAACCAAAGGTCTTGTCACCGTATTCTTTTTCGCCAACCTCGTAGCCCCACTTCATAAAGGCCCCTTCAGTGAACTTCATAATGTTCCCCTTGTGGACCAGAGTGACGCTCTTAGCCCCCTGGGCCAAAGCGTACTTGATGGCAGCCCGAACCAGACGAGATGTCCCCTCTTGAGAAACTGGCTTAAGACCAAATCCCGCGGAATCTGGGAACCGAATCTTCTGGAACTTTTCCGGGAAGTTTTCTTTCAAAAGGGCTTTTAGGCGAACCGCATCTTCCGAGCCTTCCTCGAACTCAATTCCTGCATAGATGTCTTCGGTGTTCTCCCGAAAGATCACCATATTGACTGCCCCTGGATTCTTAACGGGTGAGGGAACCCCCGTAAACCACCGCACAGGCCTCACGCAGGCATACAGATCTAAGCGCTGACGAAGGGCGACGTTCAACGACCGGATGCCACCGCCAATGGGCGTGGTCAGCGGCCCTTTAATGCCTACGAGATACTCTCGGAATGCCTCGACCGTTTCCGCAGGTAGCCACTCGCCGGTCGTATCGAACGCCTTCTGACCAGCAAGAACTTCCATCCAAGCGATACTACGTTGTCCGCCATAGGCCTTCCTGACAGCCTGGTCGAAAACATGCTGGGAGGCTTTCCAGATGTCGCGACCCGTACCGTCACCTTCGATGAAGGGGATTATGGGTCGATCACCAACCTGGAGCTCTCCGTTTTGAATCGTGACTTTGTCACCGTCGGGTACGTTGAGGCTCATAACAAGGGGGCGTACCCCAGCGCGGCGACGGGCACAACTCCTCGAAGAGTGGATAGGGCGCATACACGCAACTCCCAACTGCCATTAACCGGATATTCGTCAACCTACTGACTGAGAATGAGCAATGAACTGGTCAATTTATTGGCACCTCCCCATGTCTTCTTTGTCTACCCATTTGGCCTACTAAGGTCTTTCATTGCGGCGGAATTGCCTACCATCAGGGAGAAAAGCGCCTCCCAGCGAGGAGAGGATGCTCAGACAACAAACGGTGTATCGACTGGCACATTACGTGCTCGATGTAGAAACAACATCGAAGCGCCCGATGTGCCGGTCACGCTTCACGCGCCGCCCTTCTCCTAGTCATAAAAGCGAAGGGCGGCGCAGTTTCGCAACCTCTGAAGAAGCTCGCTTTTAAGCCCACTACCCTGCGCGGCCACCAAAGGGCAAAAGAGCCACAGACGGTTTCATGTGCTCAAGGAAGAGCTTGAGGATCGTTCCTCTGTCACCAGCGTAGGAGGCAACTTCTCCGCTTCAATACGCTCCAGGAATGCCGGTACGGAGAAAGCTCCCAGTTCACCAGTCTCACGACTTCGAACATTCACCTCTTTCGCCCCCGCCTCTTTCTCACCAACAACGAGAAGATAGGGAATTTTATGAAGACTCCCTTGGCGAATCTTATACCCGATGCGATCTCCTCTCAGATTAGCCTCCGTTCGGAAACCAGCAGTAACCAGTCGCTGAGTCACCTTCGAAGCGTAATCATTGTACTTCTCAGAAACAGGAAGAACCTGAACCTGAACCGGGGCAAGCCAGAACGGAAAACGTCCCGCAGTGTGCTCAATAATAATCCCCAAAAAGCGCTCTAAGCTCCCGAATGCCGCGCGATGAAGCATAACCGGTATGTGACGATCACCATCGGGCCCAACGTATCGAAGCTCGAATCGCTCGGGCATAGAGAAGTCCAATTGGATGGTCCCACATTGCCAGGATCGCTTGAGCACATCTCTAATATGGAAATCGATCTTCGGCCCGTAGAAAGCACCATCCCCTTTGTTCAGTACATAGTTTACTTTCTTAGCTTCGAGTGCCGACGTTAACGCCCTTTCCGCTTTGGTCCACATATCATCGGATCCGATGCTTTTCTCTGGACGAGTAGATAGTTCAATACGCACGTCAGTGAGCCCAAAAGCACCATAAACCTCAGCGAAAAAGTCGATCAGCATACCAATCTCCCCTTCGACCTGCTCTGGTGTACAAAAGTGATGGGCATCATCTTGAGTAAAAGCCTGGACCCGGAACAAACCATGCCTTGCCCCTGACAATTCTCGGCGATGCACCAACCCCATCTCGGCATAACGAAGCGGGAACTCATTGTGGCTATGAAGCTTGGACTTAAAGAGGATGCAATGCCCAGGACAGTTCATAGGCTTCACTGCCATGGGACGTTCTTCCTCCACATTGTCATGGATTTCGTCAGGCAGCTTTTCGTCACGAAGCTTCATCTTCGTGAAGAACATATTTTCTAAGTAGTTCTCGTAGTGCCCAGAAGTGTGCCATAGGTTCTCGGACAGAATCAGTGGCGCTTTCACCTCGTGATAGTTACGCAAGCGAAGCTGCCCACGCATATAATCACTAAGAATCGTGAATAGCGTAGTACCCTTCGGTAAAAAAAAAGGAAAGCCTGGGGCATCTTCAGAAAAGAAGAACAGTTCGAGTTGTTCACCAAGAAGACGATGATCCCGCTTCTTAGCCTCTTCCAACAAGCGAAGATGTTCCTGTAGGTCCTGTTTGGAGAAAAACGCCGTACCATAAACCCGTTGGAGTTGCTCTCGGCTAGCGTCAGCTCTCCAGTAAGACCCAGCAACCGAAGTAAGTTTTACATTCTTCAGAAAACTTGTACTAGGCACATGAGGGCCGCGACACAGGTCTATAAAGTCTCCGTGCTGATAGAATGAAAGCGTGGCCCCGCGAGCTAAGAGATCATCTACAATCTCTTGCTTAAACTGGTTATTTCCTCCGTCAATTTGCTTGTAGCGATGGTACGCTTCGTCCGCCAGACCATCGTCAGCTTCGGTTCGAACGAACGCATGTCCTTCTTTGGCAATGCGTTGCATCTCCTCCTCAATCTTCACAAAGTCTTCTGGAGAAATACGATAGTCGGGCAGATAGATATCGTAGTAAAAACCATCATCTACCACCGGACCGATAGTAAGCTGTGCTTTGGGAAAAATGCGGAGGATAGCATCCGCCATCAAATGGGCGGCAGAGTGCCGCAAGACCTCCAAGGCTTCATCATCCTTTTTGGTAAGGATCGCAACCTCAGCGGCCTCCGGAATCGGACGGAACAGATCTACGATCTCGCCGTTTACTTTGGCCGCTACCGCATTCTTGACCAAGGCTTTGGAAATGCTTGTTGCCAAATCTGACGCAGTTGCGCCGCTTGGTAAGTCACGCTGGCTCCCATCCGGGAGTTTAACAGATACCATTGGTAATGTTCTCCTTCACGGGATAGCTACTTCCCATCCCGTGCCTTTCGCCCATTACGCATACCAAGCGTAATAAGCACTTCTACGATTCATACCACAGAAACCGATTGGATCGACCCCAAGCTCCTGCGCTACCTTCGAGGTTTTATCTCACTGCAAGGACCACTTGGCAACCGGTTGAGAAGCGCTCAAAGCAGCATTGCAACAACATCGTCCGAGCGAGGAGCGTTTTTACTCTACGACCGGTGGCCCTTTGCGTGGATATAAAGTTATGGCGACCACTCAAACTCCACGGTGGTGTGCGCGATCGCATAGGTCTTGTTAAGGAGCGACTTCAGTTCACAACGTACCTCTTCTAAAGAGGAACCACTCACCCCCTCATCCACTACCACATGGGCATTCAACGCTCTAGAACGCTCGCTCAGCTGCCAGACATGAAGCTGACGAACCTTCTGCACCCCCGAAACTTGTTCCATACCCCGCCTCAAACTGGGCACATCAATCCCGTCGGGCGCCCCTTCCATCAAGATATGAGCTGCCGAACGAAGCATCCCATAGGCGGAAAACAACACACCAAACGCAATAACAAACGTCAGTAACGGGTCGATAAAGCTTAAGCCAGTCCAAGCGACTATAACTGCGCCCACCACCACCACCGCCGAAGATGCCGCATCAGTAAGGTGGTGGAGAAAAGCGGCGCGAATATTCAAGCTCCCAGTGGAGGGACCCCACAGAATGAACACAGTAAGCAGATCGATCACCACCGCCAACAGTCCAGCAACAATCACCCAGGTGGTCTCCATAGGTTGGGGCGTGACCAAGCGCATCAGACCTTCCCATACAAGAAAGCCCCCTATTAGGAGCAACGACGTCAAATTAATGATCGCTCCCACAAGCTCAGCCCGTTCATAACCAAATGTGTATCGGTCATCCGGTTGCCGGCTAGCCACATGCCTGGCCACTAAGGCGATCAGCAGCGCGGCCACATCCCCAAAGTTATGTAGGGCATCAGCAATGAGCGCCAAACTGCCTGCTAGAGAGCCGACCACCCACTCCACCCCAGTCAGGACCATATTGAAGACTACCGCCACCACCAATACGCGGCTTCCCACCCGTGAGAGCGTTTCATGATGATTATGATGGTGTCCGTCACCCATACGACCAATGTACAACGAGCCTTCAAAGGAGGGCACCAAGAACAACGGCTCTTTGTGCGCACGGACGTAATTCTCGTGGCCTTCACTACTGAACCTCTTACGGTCTCATCATGTTCCTGGTGTTGGCCCTCGGAGGAATCCTCTCTACCCCCGGTCTACATATACCTACAAACGCAACCCTCGATCGCCTGACAACAACCCCGACCCAGGCCTTGGCTCAAGCCGCTCAGCACCTCAAAAACCATACCCTCGTCCTCGCTGAAACACCCATTGATGCAAATCGACTGCAGTTACTGGCTCACCCACCCTCCGGAGAGTCCCTGACCCGTTGGGTTCGAGAAGAGCTGGGGCGTCCGGTTGATCTTCAGGACTTTATCTTATTCCTCGACGACTTAGTTGTATCTAGTGCCCAACTACCTTCGACTATCTACCTTCCCGCGAGTCGAGGCCGAGCGTATGGAATATTGCTTCACCCTCAGGATGTTTTCTCCACCCAGCGAAGGAGATATGGCAGCTTCGGTGAATTGCCCCTCGATAAGCCCCCACAGCAACGGCATATAGCCCCAGCCGCAGACTTTAGTCCACCCGGCCCAGCTTGGACGGCTCGCTATCCTCAACCAGAAACGGATATTGGTAAAATCCGTGAACTTACCCGAGAGAACCCTATTTTTGGTCGCGCTATTCTTACCCTCTTCACCCAACTTAAAAAGCAAGGTGCATTTACATGGATCGAGGCTGGCGTCCGTCCAAGAGAACGGGGATTTCTAATCTATGGTTCATGGTATTTAAGTCGGTCCCCCTCCGAGCAGATACTCCGAAGACGTATTAGAGCCCTCCACGTGGACGAAAAAGCCTGGGGCTTAGATATTCCCATTCGCTGGCGACACCCAGATGGATTCACCGCAACCATCGAGGCGCTCCGCGCCATGGCCGACACCTATGGAGTCGACTACGCAACGCGGCGGGGAGCTCGTAACTCCAGCCACTACGGCGGACGCGCAGTTGACCTTGTCGCTGTTGACCTTCCTAAACATCTCAATCTCTTAGCCCCGGACGGAGAACATAAGACCTTTGATCTATCAGCGCGGGAAGCATCTCGCGACCTATCACTAAGCCCCCAGCTAATCTCATGGATCGAACAGCATTTCAGAATGCGTAAGCTACGAAAAGACTATCCCCACTGGAGCGCCCTATCTCAACTGCCCAGTCAGTAGTCATTCATTGTGTAGCACATCCATCAGCAACACGAACCCTCTGAATCTCCCTCAAAAGCATCGGGTTCTGCACCGCTTGAAATAGCTTTCCAACTTGACTAGACGCTTTAGAGCCCAATTGTGGTATTTCTAACGCATGTTCAAGCAATCGCCAAGACTGCCCCCACAGCCACAGAATCGTTTTTCGGGTGCCCCGATCGGACATCATTTGATGATAGACCTCCGGATACATATTACGCACTCTAAACAAGTATCTTTGATTGTACCAGATAAAAGTCAGTACGCCATCAATCGCATTCGCATATCGAATATAATCGTGAAACGCATACGCAACCGCCAACGATCGGTTATATTGCAGCCATTCATCTAATGTGGGCACAAATCCACTTGCGCTGGTTGGAGCCCCCGGGGATATATACGTATCATCGAACACATTGGACACTACCTGACTAGAGAAAAAATCATCATATATCAAGGTGCGCGGTTTGTCTCCCGGCCACAATCGAACATCAATGGTATAGTTTTCTGAGAGAAAAAAGGTATACCAACCAGAATCGGACTCAGAAGCATCATAATTCCAGCCATGCCCGCACTCATGAACAATCAACCCTGCGGTAAGTACCAATTCATGAAACAAAAACTCATCATCGCCCCAAATGTCCATTCCCCTCGCCATCCAAAACTTACCACACTGGCTATCAAAGGCTTCCGCAGACTCTATAATCTGGACACCATGAGGGTACCGGACGCGAAGAATACTCTTTACAATGTCGATGTTATCCTCAACAGAATTGGCGGGATCAAACTTATGCACCCAAAATTCTATCTCTTCTGACGTGTACAATACATCTGCTTGGTACCGACCATCTTCACAACGATCGTCAAGATAGCGCTCCGCTAAGTGAGTACGTTCCGCGGAACTCATAGGTGGTGTTTCAGGTTTCGTAGGCCTCCCATCAAAATAATGTGGGCATGCTAAACCCCACAAACACACCAGTCTAGCTACCCTGATTCGCATTATAGTGAGACATATGCCTACCAAAAAACACACCATGCCCCTAGCTAATATTCACGAGCAGCAATTCAAAACGACTCCGGCCATTAGGGCGAGCCTTTAATATCAGGCGCAGCTGTGACTTGTCCGGTGAGTTCACTATACAGCAGAAATAACTTTGAGTGAACTCAACAGCCTGTTGATCTAGCCCTGCAGGCATCTATCGGCCGGTCTTTCCGTGAAACATCCTGACCACAAGAAGTCTCTCCTCGGTCGCGTACCGCCAGGTACGCTCGCCTCGTCGTCAGAACGTTTCACGAAAAGCCGGGCTCGATAGCTACACACAGGGCTAAATCAACAGGC
>JAHQVK010000180.1 GCA_019634385.1 Myxococcales bacterium
CGGCGGGGAGTGTGGAATGAGATCTACTATGGGGGGAAGAGTAGACATTATTGATGGCCTCTGAATGGATTCACTTGAACCGACCAACCCTGGCCCTCTCCGCGGTCGAGACGGACTCGACCACCGCTTTGGTGCAGGATAACATCAACCAAGTCTATGAGGCCTGCCTGCGGATTGCGAGCAACAAGGGGGGCCAAAGGGGCCTGGATGGTACGTTCTTCGGATGAAGACATAAGGCGGAGGTCCGTGAGAGAGGCCAGATAAGGGAGATCTTGCGGGGGATTAGTTTCAATCACGAGAGCTGCTGCTACTCTGACGAAGCGTTCGTCCTCTCTCACTAATCCCTCCGGTGTAGCTTCGTCACCACAGACTAACACGGCCGGGGTCGAAAATGTTTGGCTGGTGGTAAATGCTTCCCATAAGCCCATGGCTGGGGTGTCATAGTCAGCGGCGATGCTGGTAGTGAACGCTCGATTCTGGTTGCTGATGGATACCAAGCCCGAAGAGGCGTTATGCACACTCACTGCAAACAACATAGGAGAAAAATCCTCCGGGGTGGTTAGCATCTGCCGCAGAAGTTGGAGCATAACATCCGATTCACCGAGGGCTGAACCAAAAATGATGGCTGTTTGAACACGATCTACTTGGGCCTGTTCTGTAGCCTCGTGATAACAAGCCGCCATCGTTTTAGCGAAAGGGCTAGCCCTTCGAGCACATTGGCGATTGAGTCCATGATGCTTGGGCGAGCCGCTGTCCTCAACACTTTGACCGGACAGCCAGGCTTGTGCGTTTGGAAAATTATTGAGCCACAATCCCACCCCAGTGACGTAGGTCTGCCAAGATGACTTCCGGCTCATACGGCCCTCAGGCAGAGACAAATATTATTCCCTCCGAACGCAAAAGAGTTGGTGAGTACCCGAGTTAGTTGGGCTGGGGTGGTTTCTAAGACAACCGATATTCCATATTTAGGATCGGGGGGAGCGGACCCTACAGACGCAGCGATGAAGTTATCCAGCATCATCCAGCTTGCGAGCGCAAGTTCTGTGGCTCCAGCGCCACCGAGGGTATGGCCAGTGTATCCTTTAGTGGAAATGACCGGCACGGCATCACCCACACATTCGTGGAGGGCTTTACTCTCCATATGATCATTGTGTTGCGTGCCCGTCCCATGAGCATTGACGTGATCAATTTGGGCAAAGCTGACATTAGGGGGCAGTGCGCGTTTCATGGCCAAGGCGGCCCCCAAACCATCGGGATGTGGGGCGCTAATATGATATGCATCAGAGCTTTCTCCCACCCCTTCAAGCAGAATTTGCGCATCACCTTTACGCTCGAGCACGGCGAGTGCTCCTCCCTCACCGATATTGATACCACTAGGTTTCTCAGAAAATGGCCGACAGGGGGTTTGTGATAAAGCACCTAAGGAACCAAACCCACAGAGAGTCATGGCGCAGAGGGTATCCACACCTCCGACAATAGCTGCATCAATAATGTCGGTTGCTATCATTCGAGCGGCAGAGCCAAACGTTTTGGCGCTGGAGGTGCAGGCGGTGGAAACAACCCAGCCTGGTCCCTTAGCTCCGGTGAGATGACGAATGATTTCTAAGGCCGCCCCGAAGGTATGTTGAGTTTTATAGTTGTAATCTTTGGGTAAGGCACCCTGTTTGATGTAGTGGGTATAAGCCAATTCAGTTGTTGCCGCACCGGCTGTGCTGGTTCCAAGAAAAACGCCAATGCGCTCTGGGCGCCAACGGGAGCGAAGAGATTGAAGCTCATCATCGAGTTGGTGCATCAAGTGCTGAATCATTCGGGCTAAACGAGTATCGTAAGCCTTGAGTGAGGGAGGGAGAGGGGCTAGTGGGTGGTTGATGTTGCCGGAAACGGTGGTGAAAGGTAGGGGAAATGGAGGAGCGCTCAAACCGGATTGACCCGAACGAAGGTGGTCAACGATCGTAGTCCGAGTATGCCCCAGAGCATTGATCGCACTTATACCGGTGATGGGGAGTTCATATGTATATGACGGAGTCATAGGTTCTAGGCAATCGCTACATGTGAGCGTTGGTTTGTACGGCGAGAACGTCTGAGCATGTCCTGAAAAGGATTATCGTTGCGCCACACATCACCGGCCAAAACACTCACGATACCTTGTCGATAGGCTTCGTTAGCAGAAGCGGCAAAAAACAGATTATCAACCATCTTTGTATGATAGAAGCGACGTATTAACGACGAGAATGTCTGAAAAGCGTCGTTCATGTCTGAACGAACAGGGGCCATGATATCAGGCTCAAATTCGTTCCGGTTGCGGAGAGACAGCGATAGATGTTTTACAGTCTTTTCCGCACTTACGAGGGCTAAGCTCACCCCTGATGAAAACACAGGATCCAAGAAGTAAGCAGCATCCCCAATACAAGCATATCGCGCGCCATAAGGGGCTGTGTTGATATATGAATAGTTGCCTACTAAGCATGGAGAAGAAGGCTTGCTTCCCTGAGTCCAGTTATACATGAGTGGACTATGGGCGACCATTTTTTCCACTGCTTGTGCCGTCATACCGGGATTCAGACTGACGATGCCCAGACTCAATCGGTTGTTGGGAAGTGGAATGCCCCACGCCCAACCTTCTCCCGGCTGCATGACGATACGGATATCACCATCTGAACCAAGGCGTTCAGCGGGTACCTCATCAAAATGCTGGTAAGCAGCGGTACGACCAAACTCTCGCAGGGGCTTGATTGTTCGGTGCAGGCGGGCCATCAAGCGGCCTTGGCCGGTAGCATCAATGAAATATCGGCCGGCGTAGGTTGAATGATGAGTTGCAACTAGAACCTGTTGAGGCGTTATGCTCACCGTTCGAACCGGTGCTTCGTGTTCTATTATTGCTCCTGCTTGTCGAGCACGGTCTCGCAAGAGGACATCGAAAAGCGGCCGCTCCACGTGCCAAGCATGTCGGGGAGGTCCAGCAAGGGCCTCTTCAAAGCTTACTGTGAGGGTCCGGTGCGTTTTCTCGCAGACAAATTGAGCTCCCCGTTTGAATCGGAAGATTGACCCGGGGAGAGAAAGCTTAAGTCTATTGAGAACCGCAACTCCGGAGGGCAGCAAAGATTCCCCGATGTGATGGCGGGGAAACTGCGCCTTTTCCAATACCAGGACTTGATACCCCTCCTCAGCAAGAAGAGTTGCCGCGGTACTGCCAGCTGGGCCGGCTCCAGCAACAACAACATCAAAATTGGTCTTCAACCCAAGCCTCCATCAACAGAGATGACCTGCCCAGTGATGTAACTTGCTTGCGGGCTGGCGAGGAAGCTTACCAGCGCTGCAACTTCATCCGGAGAACCCATTCGCTGCATTGGAACCATCTGTCGCACGATATCTTGAGGCACCTTGTCGGTCATCTCCGTTGTGATCAACCCGGGTGCAACAATATTTGCGGTTACCCTCCGTTTAGCCAACTCTAGGGCGAGAGAACGAGTGGCCCCGATAAGCCCCGCTTTTGCGGCTGCATAGTTGGTTTGACCTCGTTGTCCGCGGAGACCAGAAATGGAAGAAAGCGTGATGATTCTACCCCAACGCTCAGCGATCATTTGCATAAAGAGGGGTTGGGTCACGTTGTAAAAACCATCCAGCGACGTACTAATGACGTCTGACCAGTCCTTCGCCTGCATGGCAGGAAATGGCGCATCTCTCACGATGCCGGCGTTGTGCACCAGGACACTGATGGGACGTGGATCCTCATCCAAGAGCGTAGTGATTGCGGTTCGCGTAGTTTGACCATCCCGTACATCAAAACCAGTCGCATTGGCATCTCCCCCGGACTGCCTGATGTCTTCTACCAGTTTTTGAGCACAGTCCGCCCGCTCGCGATAGTTGATAATAACGGGGTACCCGTCTTTCGCTAGTTGTCGAGCAATGGCGGCTCCGATACCTCTACTGGCTCCGGTGACAAGCGCCCGACCGGTTCTGGCAACGGACATAGGGAGGCGCAGATAACGATGGAACACAAGGAAGGCAAGGTCCTTGGTGGGACAGACTGCTTAAACGGGCGGAGAAGAGCTCCTGGCCACCAATGGGGGCTCTTAGTGACTGTAGTCATAGTCTGTTGCTTGGGGCTACCCCCTGCAGAGACGAGCGCTCAGTTGCTAGTGGTTACCTCTACGATGGCTCATCCGGTAGGGGCGAGGGTTGTTGAACAGTCGGTTGCCCAGGTCGACCGTACCGTTTTTACCTTCAGTGAGCTACTTCTGGAGGCTCGTTTGATGATGATTCGTCAGGCGGAGAAGCTAGATGGTTTGGTACTGCCGTTGGGGCCAGCTGAACGTGAAGAGTTGTTTGCGGTTCTTGCAGGCAAAGACGGCTCAGTGAAAATGCAGGAGATGGCGAAGTTCTTCACTGCGGTACTCTCGTTGATTGTTCAACGAGCGCTGCTGATGACTGAGGTGCAAAGACTGCAGCTGAGGGAGGTAGCTCCAGAAGACATTCAGACTGCGTATGAACGTCTCATAGCTATGGTGCGGAGCAAGGCGGTGCACGATGATGCAGATCGCATTTTGAGTGAGGCCGGCTTTGGACCGATCAATGGTCATGAGCCTACGCCAGCCTTAGCTGCGATCTTACGTTCGGAGCGGGCGGTGGACAGAATTGAAGCCTTTCGAAGGGCTTCTCGTCGCGATATCCCGGAGGAGGACCTAAAAGCTTGCTATGAGTCCCTAGCGGTGGCCCTAGGCCGCCCGGGTTATGCGGCGATTCGAGCTTCTCTAGAACGTGAAATGCGATCGCGTCGGTTTGCGGCTCGACTTCGGGAGCAGCTCCAGCAGCTGGCTCAGAGAGTGGAGGTGCGATATTCGCCTCCGTTTCGGCCGAACTTACTGGAGAAACTAGAACCGTGTCCTCCGGCGAGTGCTCTGTTTCGAGTGGATAATGATCGGTAGGAGACCAACGCAGCAAAATCATCCCCGGGTGGGGGCCAAACTGCTCCGTTTCACCGAGTTGGGGGTAGTCGCGAATATGGCTGAGGCCTTCGGCTACGGCGGTTACAGTCAAGGTCAGCTTGAGTCTACATGGACTCGTGTTCATACGCTTTGTCCAGCATTGGTGACGGACCTTCCCCTTCCCCGACGCGTATTAGGCTTCATGGTCTTGGAAGGGGTGCCTCCGGAGATGGAACTTCATCTGGTCCTGCTAGCCTCGAACATGCGTGGGCAAGGCTGGGGGCGCCGTCTCATGGCCTATGGTGAGGCTCAAGCTTTCGCCCGCGGAATGGACTCGATATATCTTGAGGTCGCAGCTTCCACCAATCCACGAGCTCGGGCGATGTATGAGGCTCGCGGCTATCTAGAGGTGGGCCGTCGTTCGCAATATTATTCAAACGGTGATGATGCGGTAGTGTACCAGTTGAGACGCCGCTCAGCGCCTAAGATGACGCAGGACTTGGTGCTTCTCATGGGAGGAAAAGGGACCCGACTGGGTGGTGCGCTCAAAGCGGCGTTTCGCAACGAACACGGAGACCCTTTGCTGGTACACATGCTCAAGTGTTTCTCTCCACTGAAAGCCTTTGCTGTGGCACCGGCGGAGATGTATCCGTCACTAGCTACCATCGTAGCGGATGCTGGCGCAGAGGCTCTCGTTCACCAGTGGGTGGAAGATGTGGGGCAAGGCCCTGGTCCCGCTATCTTTGAAGCGGCCCGAGTCAGTTCGGCTGACGAACTCCTGATAGTCGCCGTGGATCATCCTCGGCCTTCACCGGCTCTGATGGGGCGATTAAGTCAGGCCGCGGTTGGCGCTCAGGGAGCGTGGGTTCGCAATCAAGGTGATCATTTAGAGGCTCTGGTGAGCGTGGTACGCCGGGAGCCATTGTTGGCTCATTGGGATGGATATGAAGTCCCCCACAGTGCCCGAGGGCTCATGGCGCCCCTACTGATGGCGGAAGTGGATGAGGCCGAGCTCCCCCCAGATGAGCGCGAGGCTCTGAGGGACGTTGACACTCGGGAGGATGCTCAGGCCCTCGGAGTGAGGGCAGCGACTTCGGGCCAGGTGGGCCCCTTATGACAAAAGAGGCTCCTCTTCCGATAGATGATGGTGGGGGTTACTGACCAAAAGCTCGACGACGCAAGTTGTCGTCATAGGTGATAGCCAAGGGATTGAGCTCAACAGCCGCTTGTTCACGCAGGACAGTGGCAAGACGCTCCCGAACAACACGTTGCTTTTCGAACATCAATTGAAGTCGTAGGCTTCGCGTTTGCTCCGCGAACTTTGCTTCATCTGGCTCATTGGCGTTAACAAAGGCAAAGAAGATCCAACCGTCATCGATGGCAAGTGGCTCTTTAGAAAGGGGTTCTTCGGTGGTCAACGCCCAAAGATGATCCTTGACTGGAGCTATTGGCCCCAATTTGGGCACAAAAAATTGTGTGCCGGTGACTGGACCAGTTGTCTCAACGGTTAGCTCAACATCATCGTCATCCATCGTCTCTAGGGCTTTTTCGAGGCTTTTTGCTTCTATGGCCGCCGTCAACATTTTTTGCGCGTGGGTCTTGGCTAAGCGATGAGTCTTCATGGCTTTAGTCAGTTCTTCCTCAATATCCGCAGACACCTCTTCGAGCGATTTCATCACCGCTTCCTTGATGTCGTAGACCTCCATAATGTGAAAGCCAAAGCGGGTCTGAATGATACCTGAACGCTCTCCTTTGGCTGTTTTGAACGCGGTTTCCTCAAATTTTGGAACCATTTGACCCGGCCCGAAGCAGCCCAGATCGCCGCCTTTCGATTTGCTTCCATCTTCAGAGTAGGTTTTTGCCGCGTCCTCGAATGAGAGTGAGTTGCTAGTGAGTTTTTGATTAACCTCTTCGATGTGTGTTCGATGTGCTTTGCGGTCGTCCTCGGACGTTGATTCCGGGGATTTGATCAAAATGTGTCGAGCGCAAACTTGTTTTGGAAGATCATAGCGGGATTTTAGGTAGCGGTCGTAGTGAGCCTTAATTGCAGCTGAGCTATCATCCACGGACGTTCGCCAAGTTGCGCGATCGTCTTCGGTGATTTCTTTAACTTGGTCTTCGAATTGACTATCGAGGACCTTAATAAACTTAGCCTCTCGTGAGGTTTGGTCTTCAATCCACCGGGCGCGAAGCTCAGCGTCAGATGGACCTACGCCCACGATCAATCCCAGCAGTTGCTGACTGAGTATATCCTCACGCAGAGAGGCTTCGAAGCCGAGGGGGTGTTCCCCCTGACTACGAATAGCTCGCTCGTAAGCCTCAGGATCAAACCGGTTGTTCACTTGAAACTCAGGGATACTGAGAAGCTCTGCCCGTAGGGTCTCATCATCGACCTTCATGCCTCTTTTTTGAGCTTCCTGAGCCAGCAACTTTCGATTGACCAACTCGTCTATGACCTGACGACGAAGGTTTTCCGTCTCTGAACGGGTACGGTCATAGCCGGGATTGCCTTGTTGACGAAAACGAAAGGCGCGTCGGTAGGCCTGGGAATATGCCGCGTATGGAATGGGCTCTCCATTCACACGGGCCGCCCAGCGTCCGCCGGAGCCACTCGAAAACGAGACCCCGAATCCGGCCATGAGGATTACAACGAAACCGAGAAGAACGAGAATGATAGGGTTGTTCTTCTTGGAGCGGAATGCACCAAGCATGGACGGGGATTCCTATAGGAACCGTTTGTGATTTGAAAGGGCCTTTGATACGACGCGCCCTCCGCTCGGAAGGAGTGGAAAGCATGTTCGGCTGGCTGACGGGCTTTTTGGCTAACGATCTAGCGATTGATCTCGGGACATCTAACACGCGTATATTCGCGAAAGGTCAGGGGATTGTGACCAACGAACCCACGGTGGTTGCGGTGGCCCGTGACCACATGGGTACGCGCAAAGTAAGTGCCGTTGGGCGGGAAGCAAAAGAGATGCTGGGGCGAACGCCTACCGGTATTGAGGCAATTCGTCCCATGCGAAATGGTGTTATCGCTGATTTTGAATCAGTATCTGCAATGTTGAGATTGTTGATCCGTACATTGCATGGCAATCGCGGCCTTTCGGCGCCTCGAACCATCGTGTGTGTCCCCGTTGGGGTGACAGAGGTTGAAAAGCGGGCGGTAAAAGAGGCGGTGAGTACCGCGGGGGCACGAGAGGTTTTTTTGGTTGAAGAGCCCATGGCGGCAGCCATGGGAGCGGATCTGCCTATCACCGAGCCGTCGGGCAACATGGTGGTGGATATAGGAGGTGGTCGCACCGAAGTGGCGGTGATAAGCCTTTCGGGCATCGTCTTCGCCAACTCAGTGCGAGTTGGCGGGGAGAAAATGGACGAGGCAATCGTTCAGTACGCCAAGCGCCGGTACAATTTGCTCCTGGGTGAACAAACCGCCGAAGAAGTGAAAAAGCGGATCGGTGCTGCGTCTCCAACCGGGACTTTGGAGGAAATGGAAGTCAAAGGCCGCGATGTGGTGGGTGGGGTGCCCAAAAGCGTGGTGCTAAACTCCGACGAGGTGCGAGATGCGCTCTCCGAAACAGTGTCCACCATTGTTGAGGCGGTTCGTATTTCCCTAGAGCGGACGCCACCGGAGTTAGCCGCTGATATTGTAGACCGAGGAATTGTTCTTGCTGGGGGGGGAGCGCTCGTCAAAAATATGGATGTTCTGCTTCGGGAAGAGACTGGTCTCCCGGTCATGATCGCTCACGATCCGATGAACGCCGTTGTTCGTGGTATTGGCTCCACTCTCGATAAGATGGATCTCTTGTCTGAAATAGCTGTAGTCTAAAGTGATGAACAGTGGTCTGGGGATGATGGTTTAGTGGGGGCTCTGGCAGCCATGCCCTAGTCGTCGGCACTAGTTAACAAGGTTGGTTTTCAAATAATTTCAAGCAGAGAAGCGCTCTTCTCTGCTTCCGTTTTTCGGTAAAACCTCGTTTTGGTGCAAATTTGCGACAAATCTAATGCAATTGGGATAACAAATGGTTGCAGTCAGAGGCTTTCAGCGCAGCTGGGACTGAGGTAGGTTAGTTGGGTCTAACCTCCTCAGACATTGCGTAAGAGGGGCCCTCATGGTGAGCAAGTCTTGGACTGGCCCCATTACGGACCAGCTATAATGTTATGTTTCGCTCCCTCGAACGCCTTCACGTTCCGCTTGTTCTCGCGGTAACCCTGTTGCTTCCGGCTGCTCTGTATCGCTCACAGACTCGCGAAGTGGATGCCCGCACTTTTTTGGATCGTTCACTGTATGCTGTAGCTGCACCCCTACAGAATGCCCTTCTTGGGACCGTTGGGCTCTTCTCCGATACTTGGTACCACTACATTGACCTCGTTAACGCTCGCCAAAATGAGATTCAACTCCGGCGGGAACTCGGTCAGGAACGTCGTAGAACGCTCATGCTGGAAGCACTTGAGCTAGAGAACGAACACCTTCGGGCTCTACTTGAGTTGGAGGATGTAAATCAGGACCACCAATTGGTGGCTGCGAAGGTTGTAGGGGGAGGACTTGATCCAGGGGTTGAAGTATTACGTATCGATCGGGGGGCCCTTAATGGATTAAAGCGAGGGTTTCCGGTTCTTTCTGGGGAGGGACTGGTAGGTCGCGTTTTAGATGTGGCCTGGACCAGTGCTGATATTCAGTTATTGGCGGATCCCCGAGTTTCGGTATCCGCCAAAGTGGTTCGGACCGGAGCACGGGGCCGGCTTCAAGGGGCGGGGCAGGGGCACGAGTTTGGTCTCGTACTCTCTGAGGTTTTGCGCTCCGATGATATGCGTCTTGGTGATCAAGTGGTGACCAGTGGCAGAGGAGGGATCTATCCAGAGGGAATTCCACTTGGCGTCATTACCAGAGTCTACATGAAGGAGGGTGTTCCTCATCGGTTTGCGGATGTGAGCCCATTTGCAGACTTTGCTCGTATGGAGTTCATTGAGGTGTTGATTCAATCAAAGCCAGGCATTCCTCTAGTAACGCCTGAGCCCCTTTTGCCTCCTGCGCTTCGAGCATCGATGGAACCGGTTACACCGAAAGTGCCGGCGAAACCGTGGCCACCACAAGCACCGCCCGAGCAGCCAGTCTCCACGGAGGCCAAGGCTGAGGAAAAAGAAGGTACAACACCATGAAACTGCACCTAGAACCGGAGGGTCGACTTCATAGTCTGCGTCGTTGGGGCGTGGAGTCCGGAGGACTATGGTCAGTTTCCATCATCTTGACGGTCCTCGTGTTGTACGTCACCACGAGTGTATTGGCTTGGAGGCCCGGGTTTCGATTTGATCCTACTGCGGTTATCGTTGTGTTTTGTGCACTTGAATTGACAATGGTGCGGGGACTCGCTGCTGCTTGCGCGGTTGGGTATATCGGAGACTTATTCTCCGGTCATGATCGCGGTCTGTGGTGGAGCTCTGCCATTGCTTCCTATCTGGTATTACGGCTGTTGGTAGTGCGGGTAGTTGGCGCTCAGCCCGCGGTGGTCGCATTTTTGAGCTTGGTAGCTGCAATAGCGGCAACCTTCACCAGAATATGCTTATTGCATGCTACTGAGCAACCCATTCCCCCGCAAGCTTTTTGGGGAGCCCTTGTGATAATTGTTGGCTCTCTTTTAACTGGGTATCCTACGTACAGACTTTTTGGCGCAGTATCATACCGATTTCGGCCGAGAAACGACAATCTATTCCACTAGGACGGTTATATGAGTTACGAAGGTCAACAACAACGAGATCCTTCCACAGCGCTGGGTAGAGCGTATGCGATGGGTATCGTAGTCATCTTGGCCTTTTCCGCAGTGGCTGTTCGATTGTACGTGCTGCAGATTCAGCGTGGCGAAGAGTTTCGGAATCAATCGCAAAATAACTTCTTTCGTTTTGAGCGTCTCGAGCATTCGCGAGGCGAGATAGTGGATCGGCGAGGCCGGGTTCTGGTGACCAACCGACCAGCTGCCAATATTTACATTACCCCCGCGTTTTTTCCCCAGACGGCACAGCTGGTGACCCGGCTGGGGCGAGCGATAGGTATGGGGCGGAACGAAACCAAAACGCTAAGTAAAGTGTTGGATCAAGCGGCAGAGGAAGGGGGGCTACCCATTCTTTTGGCGGATGGGCTGAGTACACGGTCGGCGGAGGCCCTTCGTCGGCGTCAGCTGGAGATGGATCTCCCCTTGGATGCCGTTCCGATGGTGCGGTCCCAAGATGGCGTAGCGGCTTACCTGGACCCCACTGTTTTTCCAAGTCCAGCCCGTGCTCTTAAACGACTGGGGCTACTACTCGGGATGGATGAGCGCGAGGTGGTTACTTTAGGACGAAGGGTAAAGCGAACTCGGGGTTTGGCTCGCTACCGAGACATACTTGTGCGCCGGGATGTGACGCCGGAGGTTGAAGGCCCCCTGACGCTGGAGGTTGAGTTAGGGGAACTGCCAGGTGTGAGTGTCCGACGGGCCTCAGCTCGCGACTATCGTTTTGGCTCTCTCGCCGCTCATACCATCGGTTATGTTAATGAACTCAGCCAAACCGACCTGAACGAGCGCCGTTCCCAAGGTTATCGCTTGGGAGATGTCATCGGACGGGCCGGTGTGGAACGAACCTTCGAGGATGCGCTCCGCGGTACCGATGGGAGGGAAACGGTGGTTGTCGACTCAAAGGGTCGAGCACAATCAACGGATCTGGCGGAGGAGCTTCAAAAACAGGTGGGGTTACGTGAAAAACCTCGTCCTGGTCATCGGGTTGTACTTACTTTGGATCTTGAGCTCCAGCGGGCGGCAGAGCAATCCTTCGACGGCCAAGCGGGGGCTGTTATTTTAATGGAGGTAGATACTGGAGCCCTCCTAGCCTTAACCAGTACGCCATCTTACAATCCCTCACTTTTAGCGGGATACTTTCACCCTAAGGAAAAGGCGAGACTTGCAAGTATTCGAAAGCTACGTCCGTGGCGTTTTAGAGCAATTCAAGATACTTTTGCACCAGGCTCAACGTTTAAGATTGTAACCGCCCTTGCAGCACTAGATGGCCAACATACCCATAGTAACGAGCAAATTACATGTCCGGGTCACTATGATCTTGGAGGCATCCGATGGAGGTGTTGGAGGGATAAAAAAGGGCATGGTAAGGTGGATATCATTAACTCTCTCGCTTGGTCCTGCGATACTTTCTATTACACTATGGGCGCTCGCATCGGTATTGAGTCGCTCGTGAAAATGGGGAAAAAACTAGGTTTTGGGGCGCCAACGGGCGCTTCTTTAGGCAGGGAATCTTCGGGGATTATGCCCAGTCAGGATTGGTTTAGGCGTCACCGAGAAATCTATACACTCGGGCAGGCGGTCAATGCTTCGATCGGTCAGGGAAAAGTAACGGTCACACCCATGCAGTTAGCTGTCGCTTATGTGGCAATAGCCAACGGTGGTCATGTCATGAGACCGCGCATTGCCTCTCGGATAGAGACCTACGATGGGAATATTGTAGAAGAAATCAGCCCAGAGGTAGTGCGGACCTTAGATGTGGATCCTTACCATCTTAAGTTGGTACAAGATGGCTTACGCAAAGTTGTTAACCATCCTTCAGGCACGGCCTACCGCCGTCGTTTGGCTAGTATGGAGGTTTCAGGGAAGACTGGGACTGCTCAAGTGCGTAAGTTAGGGGCGGACCGAAAGAAGAGTCGTAGTATGGAGTGGAAATATCGCGACCATGCTTGGTTTGCTGCTTATGCTCCCTCGGATGCACCGGAAGTTGCGGTAGTTGTGTTTAATGAGCACGGAGGCAGTGGTAGTAGTGCAGCAGCCCCCATTGCTATGAAAATCTTGGATGCGTGGCGTATTCAAAAGGAAGAGAATCGTTCTTTGAACACCGCTACACAGAAGATTCCGAGCATGGTTGTGGGGGCGGCGGTGGTTAATCCTGCATCTGGACCGAGTGTCACGCGGAATCAACCATGACTCTTAGAAAACTCTTTGAGCAAGTGGATAAGGGCTTTCTGGGCTGTCTTATCGCTTTGATGCTCCTCGGTTTGTATAACTTGTCTTCGGCGGGTAAACCTTTGGGGCAGAGCCTTCATGTGACCCATGGCGTGCATGTGATGGTTGGAATGGTTGTGGCCCTCATGATGGTCTCTGTTCCTTATCGTCACTTGGAAGGGTTGGCCTATCCAATCCTAATTATTGTTCTTATCCTATTGGTTTCCACAACTGCTTTTGGCCGGGTAGTGAATGGTTCTCGCCGCTGGCTTTCGCTTGGACCGCTTACGCTCCAGACATCAGATTTCGCTAAAATAGCCACGGTGATCATCATTGCCCGTACCTTCCACTTAGATAGTTGGGAAAATGGCGGCCTCTATTTGCGGGACATCTTTCGCCCCATGAATATTTCCCGTCCGGCGGTATTGCTTTTTGCGGTGTTGGCTTTGTCTTTGTTTGGTGAACTGATTCGTCCGCCCAAAATAGAGCGATGGGGTCGGTCTCGTTATCATCCGGCTCTTACTCTTCGTCACTCAGTAAGTCATGTGGCTTTAGGGGGGGACAAACGAGTGAACACAGAAATAGGACACCGATCACTGCTTGTGCGACATCGGGGTGTCAAAGCAGATCATGCCTCACTAGAGCGCACCTTAGAGGGCTGGATGCTTCATCCCTTGCCGCAGCGGGATATTTTTCTCAACGATACTTTAGTTACTGATTCTAAACGGTTGGAACACGGAGATATTATTCAACTTGGTCCCAGCCCCAGTGCACGCCTAAAGTATTCAAATAACCTAGCGACTGCTAGACGCTTCATGCCCTGGTTGGCATTGTTTGGTGTCATTTGGTTAATGCTTGCCCTGCACATCCAATTACATCGGGGTTTTTGGCTTTTCCGGGATATAGTAGCGCCTATTGATGTAGTTTTAGCCCCGTGTTTGCTTATTTTAGGACAGCCAGATCTAGGAACAACGCTGGTGATCATGCTGATCGCTTTTTCGATGGTGCTATACGTAGGGCTGCAGCCTCGTTCTTTGCTTACAATGATTGGGGGAAGTTTAGGCTTTGGTGCGCTCGCTTGGGGTTTCATTTTGGAGTCATATCAAAAAGAACGTCTCCGAACTTTTATTAATCCCGAGGGAGACTTAGCGGGTGCCGGATACCACCAAAATCAATCTCTTATCGCGATCGGTAGTGGCGAAATGTTTGGTAAGGGTCACGGGCAAGGAACCCAAACCCAACTATCATTTCTGCCTGAGCAGCAGACCGACTTTATCTTTTCGGTATGGGCTGAGGAGCATGGCTTTGTCGGAGGGATGCTGGTGGTTGTGTTATTTGTTGGGCTGCTCTTGACCTCTTTACGCATCGCTCAGCGGGCTCGAGACCGATTTGGGGCACTGTTGGTGATCGGAGTGACCTCGATGCTATTTTGGCATAGTATCGTCAACATGTTGATGGTCTTGAGGCTGGCACCAGTGGTTGGGGTGCCTCTTCCGTTGTGGAGCAACGGTGGCTCCTTTGTGCTGACAACCATGATAGGTGTAGGCTTGATTCTGAATGTAAGTGCTCGGCGGACAATGTTTTAGTCGTTAACTTCAGCGTGATACTATTGCAAAGTACCTGGTTTGACGAACACTTGGATTTGGACCTCGGCCAGCCGATAGCGAGCCGACGTCGTGGTAACGAAAAAAACAGCATCGTAGGCTACAGATCTTCAGACTGAAGAGAGAGCACCTCCGGTGTTAAAGATAAGCCGTATTACAGCAAAGACCGCTTGAATTGATTCTGTAAGAATCACCAAGTGGCCGCGCAGCGGTGCATAGCCCGGCGTATAAGCAGGAACTTGGGTTCAACCCAAGTGATTTCTGTTGTAGGTGATTGGAAAATAGCAATCAGCCGGAAGACTACCGATCGTCGGCGTTTGCTTGTCGTACCGAGTCTTGGCAGGCAGGCTGTGGCTCTATGTGCACCCATATTCGGAGTTGTGGATGGGTTTTCCTTGTGACCTTTGCAGGGTGTGCGTCTACGCCACGCTCGGCGCCCACTTCGAACCTACTTGGTTTTGAGCAAGATGCTTCGTTACTTGCCGCGGCCGATGCCTTTTACAGCGCGGAGACACCCGAAGCTATGGCACAGGCTTTAGCTGAAGCTGAGAGCGTGGATCCGGAAGCACCTCTTGTACACGAGTTGAACGCGGTGTGGGCCCAATTCGCCCACAACCACCCCGGTGTACAGTTCGATTTCAACATGAAGGCTCTATTGGCGGAAGGCTATGATGCCTCTCATTGGGCCATGGATAGCATCAGTTCTCTCGGATTGGTTGCTGAGGAACACGAGCAGTGGCGGCAGACATTGCAGCGATTGATGACCCACCATCCGAAACCGGATACTCGCAGCCATGCTCGCTATTTATTAGCGGAAGAACTTTGGTTACAAGGTGAGACAGAGGCCGCTCGGTTAGTACAAGCCCCTCTGCGGATGGAGTGGGATTGGCGGATTATTGGCGCTTGGGATAACGACCAAGGTAAAGGCTTTGATGAAGTTTTCCCCCCCGAGCAGGAAATTGACTTTCAAGCGACCTATGAGGGATCTCTCCGCGAAATTCAGTGGAGAAAGCCGGTAAGGTCACCGGTAGGTCCAGAGCTAAACTTTGGCGAGATGATTACTCCTTCGCGCTGGTCTGTTGCCTATGGCCTAGCCCATTTTCAGGTGCGAGCACCGGGACGGATGGAGTTGCGAGTATCCACAGGATCTCCGCTGAAGGTATGGATTGACGGAAAACCAATATTTTTCGCGCAAGTCATAAAAAATATCGATTTTGACCAGTTTGTGGTGCCAGTGGATCTTGCGGTTGGGCAGCATCGGTTGCTGGTCAAGTCAGCCCAAGAGCAAAGTACATGGCAGTTGGATCTCCGGTTTACCAAGCCTGATGGAGGTCCCATAGAGAAAATCTCTCCTTTGCCTGCGGATTGTTGTTTGCGTTTGCCCAGTAAGTCGATTGCTGGGTCGCCGGTTACACCGGCTGACTTATATGCTGAACATTCGCGAGAGCTATCAGAAGATGACTCTTTGGGGCCGGTCCGCTCTCGTGTGCTGCAATGGCTTCTTGCGGAACGGATGGGCCTACGCTCGGAAGCTTTGGCAACTTCAGATGAACTTCTCCAGGCAGCACCGAAATCGTTGTTAGCCCGATACATTCGAGCTCAAAGTGCATGGAGACACGGCGAGCGCGGTAAAACTAGCGATCTTCTGGAGAGCCTAGCTAAAAGCTATGGCGACAAGCTTCTCTTTTTGCCCCTTCAGCATGCTCGCTTCTTGCGCCAAGAAGGGCTTCAACGACAAGCGAGGCAAGTTCTGGAGCAGGCTCGTTTGAATCAAACCCCAGAAGCTGCTTCCGCGTTAACACTAGGATGGTCCCAGCAATTTGCTCACCAGAACTGGATTGAGGATGAATGTCGCTCGCTTGAAGAAGTTGTAGCGATTCGACCACAGATCGCGGTCCAACTAAGATTGGCGAAGTGTTATGAGCAGCTCCACTTTCATGCTCGGGCTCGTAAGATCTATCTTCGACTATTAGACGTAATGCCCGGGTACAGACCCGCCCTTGAGGGGATGTTTTACCAAGAACTGAAGCAGGAGCACTTTTCGGGCGCGCAGCACTACGGAGAGCGCCTGGTCACTCAACAACCACACCGTATAGGGCCTTATCTACGTTTGGCTGAGCTTCAAAGACGTATGGAGGCTTTGGGTCCAGCAGAGCCATATTTATCCAAAGCAATCCAGATAGATCCAGATAGCCCAGCGCCCTGGGGTGTGCGTGCGAAAGTACTTTATCAGACCGGACAGGTGGAGCAAGCAGTAGAAGCCTGGCGTGAAACTCTAGCGCGTGATCCTGACAACGATACGGTAGCTCAACGTTTAGCATGGCTTGCCCCCGGCGATGAGGGCCCTTGGATGAACGATGTGCCAGCAGAGCAGCTCATTCGAGCTGCTCTCGAACGTCGGGATGGGTCCGCCCATCCTGGCGCCCATATTCTCAATCTTCTCGATCATGAGGTGACGGTTGTAAAGGCTGATGGCAGTACCTCAGATGTGGTCACCTTGGTGGTCCGTGCTTTGGATGCGACCGGTATAGATGAGCTTACCAGCATTAGCCTTCGTCGAGGAGGACGGCTCCGAGTGTTGAGTGCTTACGCCTTGGATGCTCAAGGTAACCGCACCCAGGTTTCAACTATTCGTAACCGAACAGCACGCTTCAGAAATCTTAGTGTAGGTAGTACGGTGGTGCTGCAATATCGGCACGAGGCTCAGCCCGTGTCGTATCTATCCCGCTATATAGCTCGAAGTTGGTGGTTTCAAAGCCACGGAGCACATACGTCAGAAAGCCAGTGGGTGCTCTGGTTACCTGGAGATAACACCCTTCATGAGTGGGTCAACGACCCAGAAAGCCAGGTGGTTCGAGAGGAATCGACGGTGGATATGTATCGAAGAATCACTTGGACCGCGAAAGAGATGGATGCTGTGACCCCCGAGCCGGGTATGCCTACCGCTAGAGAAATAGCAACCAATCTTATTGTGTCCACAGTCCCTGATTGGGATACGTTTTTGGAGTGGGAAAAGGCTCTTCTCACCGACGCTTTCCGAGAAACGGCTGATATTATATCTCTCGCAAAAAATATTGTAGGAGAGGCCCAAACACCCAAAGAGAAAGCTCTGAGGATCCATCGGTGGCTGATGGAGGAGATTCGCTATCAACAGGACTACGAAACCACCATTGCCGGAGTGCGTCCCCATGCGGCCCCGGTGGTCGTGGAGCGGAGTTATGGCGACTGCAAAGACAAATCGGTACTGTTTATCACTCTCGCAAAACAAGTTGGTTTGCGAGCTGAGTTTGCTCTCCTTCGAACCCGGCCCCGGGGCCCACTACTTCGTGACATCCCAATGCAACAGTTTGATCATGCAATTGTCTATGTACCGAAACAGCCGGGCTTAGATGATGGGTTCTTTATTGATAGTACTGCTGATGCGTTAGATCTCACCGCTTTGCGGCAAGATGATACTGGCGTACCCGCGCTTGTCTTTGACACGGACTCTCGGGTTCATACGTGGCGCGACATTCCGTTTCGGGCGCCGGCTGAAAATCAACAGACTCTGACCACGGAGCTATCCGTGGAACGTACAGGACGAGCTCAAGGTTCGCTGGATATGTACGCCGAAGGCATGACAGGGAGTCATCTTCGTCGGCTAGCTCGGAATACACAAGCGGTTAAGCAAGCAATGCAAGGGTTTGTTGCACGCTTGTACGGCGGCGCAGTAGCTCGTTCTGTGGATGTAGTAGAATGGGAGGATCTCACCCGGCCGGCTCACCTCCATATAGAGCTACAGGTTGGGGCCTTTGCTCGAAAAGAACGAGGAAGTCTTCGGGTGAGTTTGCCACCGATTTGGGATCCGAAGTCTGTGTTCTCGTTAGAGACACGTAACTACCCTTTGCTCTTAGGTGTGCCTCAGGCTATGACTTGGGAAACAAAGCTCCACGTACCCGGGGGCTATCGAATGAGACACTCCCCAGCAGATATCCAACTTCGGGCTCAGTGCTTTTTGTATGAACGGCGATCGCAGCGACAGCATCGAGATGTGCATATTACTCAGCGCTTCGAAACAACGTGTGAACGAATTGGGGTGAGAAACTATGCGGAACATCGCGTTCAGGCGGAGAAGATGATCCAAGCTTTGGATGAAGAGTGGGTTTTTGCTCGATAGTACAGCAAAGACCCCTTGAATTGATTCTGTAAGAATCACCAAGTGGTCGCTCAGCCGGGCATAGCCCGGCGTAGAAGCAGGAACTTGGGTTCAGCCCAAGTTCTTTCTGCTGTATATTCACGGATCCCAGATACCTTCGCCCGGTGATCAAGTGTCGCTCAATAAACGTATCGAGCGATTGAGCGAGCTCTGTCGTTGTCTTGGGCACAGAAAGTATCGTTCAGATCTCAGATCTCGGGTCAAGAAAAAACAATCGGGTAGTGCTAGCAGGCCATCGGCAAAGTGGGATGGGTGATCCGCGAAG
>JAHQVK010000020.1 GCA_019634385.1 Myxococcales bacterium
CGGTCTTTCCGTGAAACATCCTGACCACAAGAAGTCTCTCCTCGGTCGCGTACCGCCAGGTACGCTCCCCTCGTCGTCAGAACGTTTCACGAAAAGCCTGGCTCGATAGCTACACACAGGGCTAAATCAACAGGCTGCTAGCTTCCAGAGCAAGAACTTACCATCCGGGTCTGTTGCCGCTCACACGTGGGGACTTTCAACAAAGCACAGTCGTAGGTTCTATTCTATTGTTCCCAGTCATCTTCAAGCGATAGGAATCATCGTCCCGGTCTGGTTCCGGTCACAGGGTGGGTACTTTCCAACAAAGCGCAGTCGTAGGTTCTAGTCATTTACGCATGATAGCGAAAATTAGTCTCAATTGCGTCCAACATGGGTGCCTGTGCATCTTTCGCTGACAACTTCACGTCCTGAATAGGCCATGGCACACCTACTGTAGGATCATTCCAACGAAGACAACGCTCTTGGTCTGGTGACCAGTAGTCTGATTGCATATAAATGCAATCAGCAAGCTCACTCAGGGCCAAAAAACCATGTGCAAAACCGGGTGGAACCCAAAGCATAGTATTTTCCTCGTCACTGAGTTCGGCGGTGACATATTGGCCAAAAGTTGGTGAGCATTTGCGCACATCTACTGCGACATCAAAGATGGCCCCTCGTGCGCACCGCACCAACTTACCCATTGATCGGGGCTCCAACTGGTAATGAAGCCCTCTCAATACCCCTCGAGGTGATCGTGAATGATTATGCTGGAGCATCTGCGGTAACCCGGATGCAACGAATACCTCGGACCTAAACGTTTCCGAGAAAAATCCGCGATGGTCTCCAAACCGGGAGCCTCTTACAATCAGAACATCAGGTATACTTTGTGGAATAAACTCAAACGACATTGGCTTAGGCCTCTTGCCAGTATAATCGTACCATCGCGGGACTATGTTAGCCTGTGATCTTCATGAGCAATCTGGAGCAAATATTGCCCATAACCCGATTTCTTAAGGGTCTCACCGATTTTCTCTAGTTGCTCGCAATCAATATAACCCATCCGATAGGCAACTTCTTCGATATTGGCAATCATCAACGACTGGCGCTCTTCGACCGCCTCAATGAAGTTAGCGGCCTGAAGCAACGAGTGATGAGTGCCTGTATCCAACCACGCCGTGCCCCGACCAAGCAACTCCACACGCAAACGCTCTTGTTCAAGATAGAGTCGATTGAGGTCAGTAATCTCAAGCTCACCTCGAGCGGATGGTTTGAGACTCTTAGCCTTTGCCACCACCGTATCATCGTAAAAGTACAATCCGACCACCGCGTAATTTGATTTTGGTTGGATCGGTTTTTCTTCCAATCCAATCACTCTCCCGGAAGTGTCGAACTCCACAACACCGTATCGCTGAGGATCTTTCACAAAATAGCCGAAAACGGTGGCCCCCGTGGTCTGACCACCCACTCGCTGGAGCGTCTCCGCGAGACCTTCCGCGTAGAAGAGATTATCACCGAGCACTAAGGCCACCGGCTCTCCCCCAATGAAGTCTTCACCAATAATAAAAGCTTGCGCCAAACCATCCGGTGACGGCTGCTCCGCATACTGAAATTGCATCCCCAACCGACTACCATCCCCGAGTAGTCGTTCGAACGCAGGCAAATCAGTAGGTGTTGAAATGATGAGCACTTCCCGAATGCCCGCCAACATCAATGCCGACAATGGGTAGTAGATCATCGGCTTATTGTAGACCGGCATCAGCTGTTTACTTGCCGCTAAGGTAAGTGGGTGAAGCCGAGTACCGGAACCTCCAGCGAGGATTATCCCTTTCCGAGCCACTGATCACCCGGTAACGAGAGTGGGGCCTAAAGTCCAACCCTCTACTTCAACTTCAACCCTATGCGTATAGTCCTCATCACTAATGGTCTTGGCTTCGGGGGGGCAGAGCGCATTATCGAAACGCTGGCTACTGATCTCCGAAAGAAAGGCGTCTGCGTTCTGATCGTAGCGACTACCCGTGGAGGCCCCATCGGCGATAAACTTACGAAGGAAGGTCATCGTGTGGAGATCATCGGGGTCAAGCGGGTGATAGATTTCTCCGCAATTCGCAAACTGTGCCACATTCTTAGCACCTACCGTCCCAATATCGTTCACAGCCATCTAGCTGTATCCGACATAGCATCCGCGTTTACCCGGTTTTACCCTTGGCTACCCTCACCTACCGTTCAACGAGTGACCACCGTACACAACTTGGGCGTGGAGCTCAGCCCGATCAAACACCAGATGTGGAACCTAGCTCTTCGGCAAATGGATCGGGTGGTAGCGGTGAGTCACGCCGCCCGTAGCGCCCTTCCTAAAAACCTACCCACCAGTGTGGTTCATCCGAGCGTCGTCTCCCTCACCCATCCCCCCCCCTCTCGCCAAGAAGCACGGTTTCGACTTGGTCTATCCGATAGGTCGAGGGTAGTGCTCTTCATCGGGCGGCTCGTGCCCATCAAGGGCTTGGACATCCTCGTTAAAGCAACACAACTGGTCAGGACAACAGCGGTCAACTATCTCGTCATTGGTGATGGTCCCCTGAGAACAGCACTCAGCAACACACCCTTGCAGCTACTTGGATCCCGTTCAGACGCCGCTGAAATTATCTCCGCTGCAGATATGGTGGTTTTACCGTCGCGCTCAGAGGGATTCCCGCAAGTCCCGCTTCAGGCCATGGCAGCAAAAGTGCCCGTCATTGGCACCCGTGTAGGTGGCACCGTGGAGATTATTCAAGACACCCATTCCGGCTATCTCGTTCAGCCAGAATCTCCAACTGCCCTCGCGAAAGCGATCGACAAGTTGTTTGCTCGCCCTACACTTGCTCAGCAACTCGGAACCAATGGCTTCGAGCTACTGAAGACCCGATCACTCACGCGAGAGGCCATGGTTGACCGCATGATCGGTATTTATGACCGTCTTCTCATGTCCTGAGTCGGTCATAACCACTGCAAATTTCCGAGTCGATTTTCGAGCCTAGGGGCGTGCCTTTAAACTCCGGCGGCGGAGATGACGCCGGAGCCCACATTTGTGAACGGTCGGCCCCGGAGGGAGGACTGGATGTACCGGACCGAGGGACCCGAAAGGGGGGCGAAGCCACCAAACCCTCACAAAGGTGGGATACAAGTCAGAACACGGTCGCGTCAGCCCAACCTTGGGTCACCAACCCTTGCACGAGTTGGTAACCACGATGGCCCATCAAGGGATGAAGCTCACGGGAGCGTTCCCTCGCCAAGCCAAGCGCAATCCGATGGGGTGTTGTCGTCTTGGCCTCTGCCTGTTGTAGAATCCGTAAAATCAACGGATAGATCGCCATGTCCCACGCCTCCCCAAGGTGGCGCTCAATGTTCGGATCATCGACCAGCATACCGTTCGCTTCGTCCGCACAACAAACAATGCCCATCCGATTGACCACAAAATCCGGGACATACAGAATCTGCCGGTTGTGCAGGAACTGATCATCAACCTCGGGGTCTGCCAATTGATTGTTGGCTGCACCGCATACAATAGGGGCTCGAATGCGAGCAATATTGGCCTCATTTAGCATCCCCCCCACGGCGTTCAGCGACAAGATATCTGCAGGTTCCTCCAGTAAGGGATCCCATTCACGTTCGGCCTGACGAAACGTCAAACGCAGCTCTGGGAATTGCTGGCGCACTCTATTCGCCCGTTTGGGGTCAAGATCCGAGGCCACCACTTCCGAAACGCCCCGCTGGTGAAGCAGCCTAATTAGTGCCTGTCCTACGTGACCCAAGCCTTGAATCGCAACCTTCTTGCCACGGAGTGTGCCCTGGTTTTGATGGGCAAGAGCCGCTTCCATCCCCCGCACCACCCCACGAGCAGTAGGAAACGAAGGATTGCCGCTCCCTCCAAACTCCACTGGGATACAAGTCGTAAACCGTGTCCGAGCAAATACCGCGGCCATATCTTGTTCGGTTGTACCGACATCCTCTGCCGCCACGTAACATCCAGACAAACCGGAGAGAAAAGCGCCGTAGTCTTCAAAAATCTTGCGCCGAGTCTCATGGCTAAGCTGTGAGACTCCTAGATCCCCGGAAATAACACCTTTAGCTCCGCCCCACCACAGGCCAGCGAGGGCATTCTTCAGAGTCATACCCTGGGCTAAACGTAGGCCATCAACCAGATAGGCTCCCAAGCTATCGTACGGAAAATAGCGAATACCACCAGCCCCTTGCCCTCGACAGGTACGGTGAACAAACGCTCCCATTAGCACCCCTGTGCGCGGTGAAACCTCAAGAAAAATAGCCTCATGCTCATCAAAATCTCGGCTAGACGCCAGCAAAGTCCGAGCAAACGGCGCAAGCTGTGGGTGCGAAGACCTTATCTGCCCAGATATCCCATCCCAC
Source organism: Myxococcales bacterium (assembly GCA_019634385.1). Lineage (GTDB taxonomy): Bacteria > Myxococcota > Kuafuiibacteriia > Kuafuiibacteriales > Kuafuiibacteriaceae > JAHQVK01. The sequence continues at coordinate 4,381 of JAHQVK010000020.1, forward strand.
ACGAAAAAAGCCCGTGTTCGGCCCAACATCTTCAGATAGTTGCAGAACCCTCGAGGGGTTAACCCTTCAATATCACTCATCCGTGATGCCTCCTACCCTAAGCCAAATCGCCGATATCAACGGAGTAGGGTATTGACTCGAGGGTCGATTTTTGAACAACAAAGAGAAACTATCCCTTCATCTGCTCGCATGGATTTTATCTCTAACGTCAGCCCCCTGCGCTATCCTATCGCTTTTGTAGGTGCGTTTATACTCGCACTCTACTTGACCCCTATCATTCGCCGTGGAGCACTTGAATATGGCGTCGTGGACGTACCTGATGGCAATTTGAAAACCCACACCGCCCCGGTCGCTTATCTGGGAGGAGTGTCTATCTATCTCTCATTTTTATGTGCACTCGCCTTCACCTACGATTTCGAGCGAAGTGTACTCGGGATTCTTTTTGCGTCATCGATTGTGGTTATGCTGGGCCTGTTCGACGACCTCAAAGTTCTTGCGCCCGGTCTCAAACTCGCCGGGCAAGCCATTGCCGCCTTGGTTCTTATTAAAGCGGGCGTCTACATTCAACTCTCATTCTTACCTGAGTTTGTTGCCATGGGCCTCACCCTTATCTGGCTGGTAGCCATGACCAACGCGATCAACCTTATTGATGTTTCAGACGGACTGGCCGCGGGTACATCCAGTGTCGCCGGAGTCTTTTTATACGTTGTCTCCCTAACCAACGGTAACGACACCATCGCAATGTTGACCTTGTGTCTTGTCGGCGCAACGCTTGGCTTCTTGCGCTACAATATCCCACCTGCGAGTATCTATCTTGGAGACACTGGCTCGATGTTTCTCGGATTTATGTTGGGCGCATTGGCCATGCAGGGCCACTATACGATGCATCATCGCTTGGCCGCAGTCGCACCGGTGATCATCCTTGGTGTGCCCATTTTCGACACGTTGTTCATTATGGCTATACGTGCTCTACGTGGACTACCCATACTACAGGGTAGCCCAGATCATTTTGCTGTACGACTACGCAACCATGGATACTCTCCCGGCACGATTGCAGTTCTAGCATACGCAGTCGGAACACTATTGGGGTTGGCCGCACTTGGAATGGTGAGGAGCACAGCATGGATCGCATCCGCCTTACTCGCAACCATCAGCCTCTGCACCGTTGCCATGGTGGTTTTTTTGTGCCGGATCGGCCGAGCTCCAAGCGAGCGAAGCCCACTCATTCGCAGATCCGCACCTCATCATGGTCCATGAGCCACATGGACTTCCCACAGTGCGGGCGCCGCAAATTGGAATACAAACTGGACGAACACCCAAGAGTTGGTTTGAGCGCTGTGGTTCTACATGACTATAGTAAGCTTTTACGCTCTTGGGACCGGGAGCCAACAAGCATAGCCCAGCGGCCGCCGGAACACATTTTTCAAGGCGATTGGCAGCTGAACGACAAATGGATGACCAGGGCACATTCATTCGCAAGGACGTAAGCGGTGGCGAACAAATCTAAGCTCATCAATATGGCCCAGAAGGCCATGGGACGGGGGCAATGGGACAAATCCGTCTCACTTCTAGAGAAAGTCCTACACGAAGAGCCCCAAGACGTCCGGACCATGCTCAAACTGGGCGATGTTTACGCGAAAAAAGGGGACCGCGAGCAAGCCATGGATGTGTACCAAAAGGTCGCAGAACACCATGCAACCCAGGGTTTCTTCCTCAAAGCGGTCGCGGTCTACAAACAGATACTTAAACTAGACAACCGAAACGGTGTCGCCGCGTTACGCATTGCTGAGCTCCACGAACAGCTCGGCCTTGCCCAAGATGCTCTTGTTCATTTTCAGCTCGCTCTACCCATCTTAGAAGAGCAGGGTCTGACGGACCAGGCACTCGCTGTACTCCAGCGGATTCTTGATATCGACTCGGAGAACGTGGCCGCACGCATCAAACTTGCGGAAAGCTATAGCCGCCTCAACGACCGCCCGCATGCCGTTCAACACTTCACCTTAGCAGCCCAAGTCCTAAAACAGCAGGGACGGATTGAAGACTACGTTAAAGTAGCGGAAAGATTAATTTATCACGAACCACAACGCCTGGATGTGGTGAAGGATTTAGCAAAACTGTACTTGTCCCGAGGAGACACCAAACGAGGTCTCGCCAAATTACAGATCTGCTTTCGCGAGATTCCTCGAGACATTGAGACCTTAACCCTGTTGGCTCAGGCGTTCTCGAATCTCGATCAAGTACAAAAAACCGTGTATGTATACCGGGAGCTAGCTCGAGTTCACGAAGACGAGGGCCGACAAGCAGAGGCTCGCGAAGTTCACCGACTTATACTTCAGCACCATCCTGACGATCAAGAGTCTCTACGAGCCCTGGGCATGCTGGAAGACCAGCCCGGAGCCCATGCACAAGCGCCCGAGGCTCTTGATGTTGATTTACATGTGGAAGAACCGGTGGACGCTTTTAGTTTTCCAACACCCCCTGTGCCAGAAAACGCAACGGGTGCTCTTCCTCTGCACGCCACCCAGGATATACTCCGGGCAGCGACAGATCCTAGTTTCGCGGTCTCCGGGTCCCACAATCGCAGTTTTCCTTTCTCGCCCAAGGAGACTCACACCGCATCTCATATGGCTTCATCTCGTCGTCGGAGCTCAGTAAACGCTCGACTTGGTCAAAGTTCATCATCTTACGTAAAATCCTTTCCCTCCGCTAGTTCAAGCACCTCTCTTCCTCATATCCTCCACCATCAATCTGAGGTGGAAGCCACCGCCCCCCTCACTGTTTATACTGAGAAAGTCTCTCCTCCTCGTATCTCATCACCGTATTCGATGAACCTTCCAGCCGACGAACACGTTGAGCGCATCATAAAAGAGGCAGAGGTATATATTCGTTATAGTCTACCGGGCAAAGCTCTTGAGCATCTGGAACAGGGATATCATATAAACCCAGACCATCCATTGCTCTATCGTCGAGCATATGACGCATGGCTAGCTCTTAGGGATCATGAACGAGCCGCCTGTGCTATCGGAAAAGCGTTTCTCGTTTTTCAGGCAAAGGGCGACCATAACGCAGCTGGTGAAGCACGTAAACTTCTGGTCACACTAGACCCTCACCATCCCAGCCTCAGTGTCAACCATGTCCCTCTGAGCTCTGCCGTTGAAATTTTTCGACATCGACCGGAAACAACCGTGGAGGATATCGATGTGGATACCGATGAGTTTGGGTCTTCAGACGAAGCTCCGCTCTTCGAGAACCCATTACTCAGGTCTAAATCTAACGCTTCTATCCCTCTCACTATACAAGCACCGCACCCGCCTCCCTCACCCGCTCCAAGTATTCGCTCTAAAGACATCGACCCCGAAACGGCCGCCGCCTTAAGCACGCCAGTGGGTTCACAAACCATTTTGGATCCCATTAACTCTTCAAAGGCGGCTAAGCGCGATGCTGAGCAAGCGGAGTCCGCATCACCTTCCTTACCAGCGAGGAAAAAAGGCCAACAAACACATCCTTCTTCAGAAGCTAAAGCCCGCGAGGCGGCCACTAACCCTAGTAAGGCATCCCATTCAGCTGGTGAAGCATCCAAAGATCTCTATCTATCTTATCTCAGTTCTCCACCATCCGCAGAAGAAAGACGGTCGGAAGACGCTAAACTACCCGCTGACGATATCTCATCTCCCGAATCTCTCAGCTTGGCAGATGCCGTGGCCGCACTGGAAGCGGATGGTCCCGACGACGGTGACAGTGACACTACTCTCGATGACGAGCTCGCCGAAATCGGCTTTTATGTTGATGCGGAACTCTATGATGATGCTCGTAGCGCGCTGGAGGATTTTGAGCGGTCCTTCCCCAACCATCCGCGATTGGATGAGTACCGAGCACTCGTAGAAAGTGGAGACCCAAAGGCAATCGCCGCCCTCACCATCGGCTCAAGTTCACCCCCAGATGCCAACCCAAAGAACAACGATCTCGCGCCTTCAGCATCGTCAACAACTGAGCATAGTCCACAGAGTTCTACATCAATCGCACAATCCGAACCAAACAAAAGCGCCGGCAGCGCTCCTTATCCGTTGGTCGCTCCCGACGAAGCCCCTCACCTCCCAACACCATCAGAAACCAAAGACGAAGGCGCCCTCGTCTTTGAGGAAGACGACGCAGAGATACTTCTAGCGGTTTGGAATGGCGAGAAACGATCTCAACAGGAGCCTTTGGGCACCAGCTCAAACTCCACCGCCCCCGCGAATGAACACTACGATCAGGGTATGGCGCACAAACAAATTGGCCAGCTGGAGGAGGCGGTGGCCGCCTTTCACAAAGCCGCAGACACTTCCCCTGACCGAGCTGCTGACGCGTTGGAGATGCTTGGGCACTGTCTGGTTGAGCAATCAAAACTGTCCGAAGCTGTAGAAATTTTTCAACAAGCTCTCAAACTTTGTGTCGATGAACCAGCCTCTATCAATCTGCACTATGAAATAGGACATGCATACGAGCTCATGCAAGACTTTGCATTGGCTCGTACATGGTTTGAGTCTTGTCGGAAACGGGCTCCAAACCATAGAAACGTCGCAACAAGACTCCTAAATCTACCCAAAGAATCTATTTCGGAAAACGTCCCAGAACCACCTAAGAAGCAGTCCAAGATCAACTATATCTAAAGAATGTAACCAACCTCACTGAAGAAACCGGTTGTGAAGCTAGGACGGGTCTTTAATCTCCGGACCGCGTTCAAAATTTAAAGACACGCCCTAGCAGCCGGTTGATTTGGCCATGTGTGTAGCTGTCGAGCCAGGCTTTTCGTGAAACGCTCTGACGACGAGGCGAGCGTACCTGGCGGTACGCGACCGAGGAGAGACTTCTCGTGGTCAGGACCTTTCACGGAAAGACCGGCCGACAGGATACGTGCAGGGCTAGATCAACAGGCTGCTAAGGCTTCGTTGACGGGGTCAAGCCACAGTCCCTATACACTATCAATGTCACGAAACGTGCACACTGTGATAGAAACCACAACTAGAGCCTACTGGTGGTCCGTTCTGCTGCTTGCATGCTTTCTATCCGCATGCGCAACAACAAGAACAAGTACGGATCTAGACGTTGGTGACAAGATCGTTGATACCTCCTCTTCAGCCTCTGCTAGAAATTCCATCACCAAAACCACGACCCTAGTGTCCGCGCGAGATTCCACCATCTCCCCCGCAGCGTCAGACCCATTCGTCGTGTGGCTCGATGAGCAGTATGAAATCGAGATACAAACCAGCCCCATTCAGATGACGTTTTTGGGGCGAGACGACAAGAAGGACCAACTCGATGATTGGTCGGTCTATGCCTTTGATAAACAGCTAGCACTTAAAGCCAAAAGTGTAAAAGAGATGCGCGCTCGTTTCAATTACCAGAACCTAAGACCCGAGCAACAGATCGCTTATGATCTCTGGGTTTTCCAATACGAAATCATGAAAGCTGAGCGACCGTTTATCAATGATGCGTTTTTCTTCAATCAAATGAGCGGCCTCCACTCCTTCCTAGCTACATTCATGATAAACTTCCATCGAGTAGAAACTGCCAACGATGTGATATCCTATATAAAGCGTCTCCTGCAATTCCCTCGAGTCTTTGACCAACTCCTGCATCGAGCCACTATTGGCGCCACCGAACGCGGTATTCAAACCCCTAGATTCGCACTCGAAGGCACGATCAAACAGTCTAAGGCGATCATCACCGGGCAGCCTTTCTCCCCAGGTAAAGATAGTGATCTTTGGGCAGATATTAAGACCGAAATACGCAAACTCGAAAAGGCAAAGACAATCCCCCCCCAAGAGAGTAAGGTCTTACTACAAGCAGCAGAAGAAGCCTTATTAACCGCCGTCCTCCCCTCCTATAATAAGATTATCGCCTGGGCAAAGTCGATGCTCAAAACCGCCCCAGCAACAGCCACGGGAGTAGTGAATCAACCCAATGGCACTGACTACTATGCGTTTCGCCTAAGGCAGCAAACAACCACAGACAAAAGTCCGGAGGAAATTCACCAAATTGGCCTCAAAGAGGTTGCTCGAATTCGAAAAGAGATGATTGGGATTATGAAGAGCGTGGGATTCTCAGGCACTCTTCCAGAATTCTTTGAGCATATTCGAACTGCCGAATGGAACTACTATCCAAACACGGATGAAGGACGCGCCGCGTACATTGCCGACGCGGCAAAGGCGATACATCAAATCGAACTAAACCTTCCCGACTACTTCGGTACCCTCCCCAAGGCCAAGCTTATCGTGAAGCGGGTGGAGGCATTCCGAGAACGTGACGGGGCTGCGCAACACTACTACCCAGCGACACCGGATGGTTCCAGGCCGGGCATCTACTACGCGCACTTATCGGACATGACCGCCATGCCTAAAAACCAACTGGAAGTCATCGCTTACCATGAGGGCATACCCGGACACCACATGCAGACCTCGATCGCTCAAGAGCTACAAACAGTGCCCCAATTTCAGACGCAAGCATCGTTCGCCGCCTACGCCGAAGGATGGGCTCTCTACTCAGAAGCACTAGCCAAAGAACTACCCGGAACCTACGCTGATCCCTATTCTGACTTTGGTCGTCTGACAACCGAAATTTGGAGAGCAATTCGACTCGTAGTGGATAGTGGGCTCCATGCTAAAGGCTGGACCGAAGAACAGGCCATTGCATACTTCAAGGCGAATAGTCCTGAACCCTTGGAAAGCATCATCTCTGAAGTCCAAAGATACATAGTGATGCCAGGACAAGCAACTTCCTACAAGATAGGTATGTTAACTATTCAATCCCTTAGAAAGTATGCATCCCAGACGCTCGGAGAACACTTTGAACTCAAAGATTTCCATGATCAGATTCTTGGAAGCGGTTCACTACCCCTGGGCCTTCTCGAGCGAAAAATCCATCAATGGGTTGCCAGTAAGTCCGCCAAGACTGCAGCTCCAAACTAGGGCCTTCTTTAGCCTAGGAAGAGTTCTATACTCCAAAGTGCACTTGAGTTGAGCATCTCGCTCAGCTCACACCCGCAACGAGGCCCGGAAGGTAAATACATGCCCTAGCAGCCGGTTGATCTGGCCCTGCAAGCATCTATCGGCCGGTCTTTCCGTGAAAGGTCCTGACCACGAAAAGTCTCTCCTCGGTCACGTACCGCCTGGTACGTTCGCCTCGTCGTCAGAGCGTTTCACGAAAAGCCTGGCTCGACAGCTACACACATGGCCAAATCAACCGGCTACTAGCAGGCCGGCACTACCTATCTATCCGGCCAGCGAATATTCGTCACTCCAAAGCTATCGGCTAGTAACTGCAGCCCAAGTACGCCATTCAAGACCATAGCCTCCACCAACGAAACTTGGTCGAGCCCCGGCTCACTCAGTCTACTAAGCATACGGTGAACTTCTTCAGCCGCAAAGATACCCAAAGCATCCAACTTGTCTTTGGTTAAGGTGTCTCGCACCCAGGAACTCATTCCTGGGCCGAAGGGCCAAATTGGATTACGGTACCGAAGATTTTTTTCCCGCATTCGCCTGAACGATCGAAGATCATCCAAGAGGGCGTATCGTACAGCGTGCATCCCACCTCCTCTCGATAGGTCAGAAGGATTGAGCTTAGAAGAACACATAACCATCCGCTGATCTACGTATGGTAAGTAAGTTTCTAATCCTGAGTGCGCAGCTAATCGGTCATTGCGCCACAACTCGGATTCAAGGGCGGTTTTCTGATGAACCCTCAACGCTCGATACTGCCGTTTTGATAAAAACAGTGGTGCACCTTCGATAACTTGAGGCCAACGGGAGGGGCCTGATGGTAATCTATGTCGACGATGAACTAGTGAGTCTGCAACAAAGGCGGTTACAACCCAAGACTCCAGTTGACTAGGAATAGCTCCCCATCGACGACCGTAGTGAGATGCCATCCTCCAACTATTCCTAAGAGCTCGGGGCAGTCCTGGAAACCGACGAAGTCGAGTAGTCATCCACATCCTCTCCCACCACCCCCGATTCGCATAATAACTATTCTTTCCACCCAACACACTATCTACCCCTACAGATGAAAAGACCCCTCGTCTGCCATCAGCGACAGCCGCTCTATAGATTTGCGCTTCACAAAATGGTGATGAGCCAAGTGCCGGAACCTCCAAAGCTCGCACGACTTGAAGATAATCAGATGCTTCTAACCGTTGCAGCGAAACACCAACATGCGCTACGTCCAAAATCTCAGCGATGCGTTCCGCCCATTGAAAGTGATGACTGCCTGAACGCGAACCATCAAAACCACCCTGGAATAGGGTCAGCTGAGTGTTAGCTTCAGCAATCAAACCAGCCAGAAGCACCGACCCCGGTTCTTCTCGTACCCACAGCGCCGACTGCGCTGGTACCGGACCCAGAACATCACGTAGTCGTCCCCGAATATGACCGGCTTGTGCTTGATCCAGGCCTTCATCGCCGGCCGGAAGCTGAGTAACGTGCTGCTTCTGTCCACGGGTTCGGTACGGAGCCGAATACCATTGGCCCTGTACAACTTTCCCGGAGCGATCGACGCGCAACCAGGTGCCGGAAGGCAGCTGTTCAATACCTACAAACAGTGTACCGGGAGAAACGGGATGCCCTACAGAGAATACATCCATAACCCCCCGGCCATCAAAGCATGGCTCCACCTTACCGCTTGCAAGAAGAGCTTTGGCTTCGGAGGCGAAGAGAAGCATCCGCCCATAGTCGACCCAAGAATAACATAGAGGCCGCTGCCCAAACGCATCTCGACCGAGCAACAACTGATGGGTATGAGCATCCCAAAGCGCCAACAAAAATGGTCCATCGATGAACCGAAAGAGCCCTTCTCCCCATCGGTTATATAGCTGCTCTATCTCCTCCGAGAGGGGTCGGTTCGTAGCCCCTGATCGGAGTCGAATACGACCATCAACCGCCCATACTAGATTTGCGTTCCCGTTTCGATACGGCCCTTTCGGTATGGTTTTTGGCCCCCGCATTCCGAGGCCCAAGGTGTCACCAGAAACCGCACCTCGGTGAGACTGCGGGCAACGCTCGTTGAGCGTATCCAACATACGCCCGAGGAGCCTACTGCCCACCGATATGTCGAGTGAGTTTGGCGCAAAGTAACCAGCCAGCCCTCCCATTTGTCTTGACGTACTTCGCTCTCGGGATGCCGAGAACCAGAAGCGGCTCTCAACTTGACCTCAAGCCCAAAGCACGAGCGGTATGCGCCATATGACCGGCGAGGCGAAACGGGTGCTCACTGGCATTAAACCTACCGGCACCCTCCACCTTGGTAATTATTTCGGAGCCATCCGACCAGCGATTGAGTTGGCCAAACAACACGATTCGTTCCTCTTTCTGGCTGATCTACACGCACTTACCATTCAACCCGACCCGGCTCGGCTACGGGAAGAAACCTATGGTATAGCCGCTGCTTGGATAGCCCTTGGCGTCGATCCCGAAAGGACGATTTTTTACCGTCAGAGCGATATCGCTGAAATCCCCACTCTCGCCTGGATACTCTCTTGTTGCTTACCTCTCGGTTATTTAAACCGAGCCCACAGCTTCAAAGACATGACCACCAAAGGCAGCGATGCCGGTAACATTTTGCATGGGCTGTACAGCTATCCGGTGCTCATGGCAGCAGACATATTACTGTTTGCCGCGGATCAGGTTCCGGTAGGTAAGGATCAAAAGCAACACTTAGAAATTGCCCAAGAGGCAGCCAGAAAGTTCAACCACATCTATGGGCAGGGGGAGGCTATTCTCAAAGTCCCCGAGGCCCTCATCGATGAGCGAGTGATGACTATCCCCGGCCTTGATGGTCGCAAAATGTCTAAAAGCTATGGAAATACCCTCACTCCCTTTATGACCCCGAAAGAGGTCAAGAAAGCGCTCAAGCGCCTAGTAACTGACTCTACCGAGTACGGCCAGCCCTTGCCGACAGAAAGTGATACGATCCTTACCCTAATTAACCTTTTGAACCCAGAACGGGCCCAATTACTAGCCACCAACTACCAAACCGGACGCAAAGACCCATCCGTCAACGACACGTCTTTGGATGAGCCCTCGGTGAATTATTTTGGATGGGGAGATGCCAAAGCTGCGCTCAACGAAGTCCTTGAAGATCACTTCAAAGAAGCACGGGAACGCTACCAAGAGCTCATGAGTGATACCCGTAAACTAGAACACCTCCTCACCCTCGGAGCTGAACGTGCTCGAGCAGTCGCTCGCCCAATCTTACGCCGTGTTTTAGACCTAACCGGTCTCACTACTCAGCTCCCCTCAAGCTGAAATGTCGGCAAGAGCAACTGACAGCCCCGGGGCCGATCGAACCCAACCCCAGTCGCCGCGCTCGGCTTTTCCGTGCTTCCGCTCAAACCTATCCGTGCAAAGACATCATCACCCGAATGAGTGACGAGCTGGTGAGTTTACTCGAGCACTCGTAGGGCCCAGCCGGCGGGCCAAGGATCTCACACCCTGTCCAACATAACAAGGACGCTGATAACGAGCCATGACTGGAATATGCCGATCTTGATCAGCACCTTGGAGAAGTACCGGTAGCAATCGGCCTGGACCACGCACAAAGTACTCATAGGCCATTAATCGAAATTCTTGAGCCAACTGATAGAGCTCAGGAGGCAAAGAAAAAGGCGTTGTCAGGACATTCCTGTATCGGTCCGAGTAGATCGGTGAGCAGGCAAGGATCACTTGATCTGCACCCGAGAAGCGCCCAGTAACCCACAATAACCAATCCACATCCTTGGGACATTCCGACGTCCATTCAACCAAAAACCCTCGATTTCGGAGCCCAGTGACCAATGGAGCTACTTGCGCGTTATCTTCCGGCGCAGAGCTTACCGCCACAAACCGCCGCGGAGGTGGAGGAATCGCCCCCCAACGTCTCGGTCGCGGTGCACATCCCCTACTACCATAATACGCTAAGGCCTCGAAGACCGCGCAAAAAGCCAGAGATTGCAACTCGGACAGACCAACCTCCAGTGCTCGTTCAAGTATCCTACCCAGCGCATTCTGTGAACCACGACCTCGCTCGCGAGTATGCGCCACCACAGCCATAGCGTTAGCAGAGGGAGACGATGATAGATGTAGCCTAGAGGCCAACACTCGCCCATCTGGTAAACCAGACAGCGACTCATGAATGAACTTGCGCAACCGCCGAACATCAGCAAACAACGGGTGCCCCCGGAGTGTCTGAATGAGCTCCCGTCGCAAACACTCAGGAAACGACATACGTCCTTATGCCATACCTTCAATTTGTTGCATCAATAAACCAATTCTTTACCTAATATCTTAGCAACGGTAGAATCCATATACGTAAGCTACACACCCACCGATTACGAGTTTTTTTAGACATTTACGTCATTAACGTTCTCAATCACGCACATTTCTCACGCACCACGCTTTTTTTTCATTATTTTTAGATAGATATTCTGACAGTGAAATCATTTTAGTGGGTTGCCCCCCATGGGGATTCCACTGCCAAATAAGGCGCCTTAATTCACCTGGGTAGGTCTCTCGCACAAACATTCCATCCCCAATCTACCGCGACTCATTCACTTCCACCGATCATCAATTAGAGCACCAACGACTACGCCTCACCACCGGGACATAGGATATCTTAAATCTCCAACCATCATGCCACCATGCGCCATAGCCAACACCGATGCAGGCACCTGTATCCTACAATAATGTTCACAATAGCCATGGGGGATTCTCTTATCAGGTACAGTATGCACCTGATACGTTCATCATCACTGGGCTTATCGTGAGTGAAATCTCAGTGGCCCTACCAAGTCTCGTGCAATAATAGATACAAATCTATCACCTAGTAGGGAGTTCCATGAGCGGTGACAACTGGTTGTTCGAAACGGTGCGTTGGGCTAGCAGGCTTCTGCAAAAATATTGCGCGATTCACGGAGAGATTGTTGCGTGAATCATTCAACAAGGTTAAGCATACTGGCCTAACTGTTCACAAAGCCAACAGCGGTTCGGTTGGCGAAAAGGCCGACCCTCTTTCTCAATGGTTTACTCGTGAGAGCGTGTTTTTAGCGTCACGTACGGTCTATCGTTCGTCCCTCATTCGGATCCGCACCCGGTGACCTGGGGTCATCCCCTTACCATCAAGAGTCTCTCGTTCGTCAACTGGAGCCAAACCCCCAAAGTCCGGAAAGGCAGTTTCCGCCAAATTCTTAGAAACAGTTCCACGCGACGTTAAATCCCCCTCGGGAGCATTTCGGGATGTCACCTGTTCGACGTAGAATTCGGCAACCCCTAATTAGGGACACCTGATAATGAGGAATATTTCGAGCTATTCAAAAGCAACACAAGGTATAGAGGCTCGTGCTCACCAAACTAACTAAGCATACCCAAAAATTACTTTCTAAAGCATTATTTTGGTATAGTACTTACGGACTGGCACCATATATAGTTGAAGACCAACGATATCCATGCAGTCCTTGTTCAACCGAAGTAAACCCTCGTCTATACAAATTGTATTCACCGAAGCTTTGTTCCTACAGTAGCAGTCTATATGCTAATCTGAAATGAGCCGGCTCAGGAACAGACAAAAATCTCCACCAAATTGTGACTAAGGCGTGTCTTTAACGTCAACAAGGAAATATTACTAAACAACTATTTTTACAGCAAAGACCTCTTGGTGATTCTTACAGAAGCAATTCATGTGGTCACGCAGCAGAGCATAACCCCGCGTAGAAACAGAAACTTGGGCCCAACCAAAGTGATTTCTACTGTAGTTAATTTCCGTGTAATAAAAAAACCCGCCATTGTCAGTTGGCGGAGAGCTTATCTACTAGAGGGGGCAGCAGATCACCGGACATTCAATGCGTCAAGGGGGATATCATAGAGCACGTCCGACAGTAAAGATACACCCTAGCAGCCGGTTGATCTAGCCCTGCACGCATCTATCGGCCGGTCTTTCCGTAAAACGTCCTGACTGCTAGAAGTCTCTCCTCGGTCACGTACCGACAGGTACGCTCGCCTCGTCGTCAGAGCGTTTCTCGAAAAGCCTGCCTCAATAGCTACACACATGGCCAAATCAACCGGCTGCTAGCTAGATTCTCGTTTAGATAGGTTTCTCAGATTTGTTGCTTGCTGATGCACCGCGGCATTCGTGGAGTAAAAGCGCCGAATGTACCACTCCCCCCATAAAACCAGAGCTCAGAAGCCTGAACTTAGGATCGACATTTTTTGTGCACAACGAATTCTCGTTGTGGGTAAGTACCTTTCGTTGTTGACCCAGACTGGGTACAAGGAAATAGAAGTCTGCCGGTGTCATCCACGCCCATTGAAGAGGCTATTCTACGCGCGCTTAGACGAATTACTCGCTCTATCGATCTGCATAGCCGAAAACTAGCGAGTACCTTCGGCCTCACCGGGCCTCAGCTGATTTGTCTTAGAGCCCTTGGGCAAGTAGAATACTCAACCCCGAGTGCTCTCGCGAAGGAACTTTCCCTCAGTCAGGCTACAGTGACCGGTATTGTTGATCGTCTAGACACCCGTCAACTGCTCGTCCGAGAGCGGAGCATGAAAGACCGCCGCCTGGTCACCGTAACCATCACCGAAGCTGGCCGAGCCCTGATTGAGCAGGCTCCCTATCCCCTCCAGGAATCGTTTGTGGAGAGACTCTTGAGTCTTCCTGCTCAAGAGCAAGCCAACATACTCAATACTCTCGAGCAAGTAGTTCAGATGATGGGGGGCGAAGACATAAAGGCTGCTGCCGTTTTATCCACCAGCTCCACCCCGGTTTCTACCGAAGAAGTAGGGGTGGGCATCGTCAATCTTAGCCCAGAGCTGCTTGAAGGTACCGAGACCTAAGAGTACTCGAGAACTCAACCAGTTATCTGTATCATCCCACTTGTGACGAAATGAGGAGACTACTTACAGACGATGACCAATGGGTTTTCAATTCATACATCTAGGTAGCTATGTATCTCAATAGCACGGCACCGCGGATGCTTTACAAGCCCATTACTAAGAGCGCTGAGCGGTTCGAATACTACCTCCTCAACCGACAACTCTACATTCGACCGGGGCTCACCTAGTCACATAAACCAGAGATATTGTGATATCACCACTAATCTCGATCCAAATCCGGGTAACTATTCCTCCTCCGTTTCCGGCGCAAGAGCGGCAAGCAAACGCCCAACCGTACACCCCGCCTCCAACGAATGCCGCAACGGAAGTTCGCCGCAAACCCGATAGTGATTGCGGCGACCATGGCGCTCTCGGACAATCGTGCCCGCATCTTCCAGTTCGTTCAGAATCCTCTGAACCGCGCGTTCGGTTATGCCTACTTTATAAGCAATATCCCGAACACGTGCATCTTTATCACGCGCGACACAGACTAAAACATGAGCGTGATTACTCAGAAAAGTCCAACGATGCGCATCCTCCGCTGATTCTTGGCGGTTGTATTGTTCCTTCATAGTGGACATGGTGATCCAATCACTGTAAGCCGTGTCGTGTATTCAAATTACGTAACACAAAAACCGGGTATCGTAAACATGTTACCTTAAGCAGGAAAATTTGTACTCATGCAGAATGAATCGTCTACTGCCTCCGTGGCACACCGCGGGTCGAACGTCGTTCGTCGCGCCTTAGAGTTACTCGGCGCAACGATCCCATCTCAGGACTTTACCGTTGAACCAAGCCCAGATTCGCAAAAATTGGAAACATTGGGAACCATCGCGGAAAACGCCGGGTTGAGAGCCATGCGATTCGCGGCACCACCGCTAGCCGTTTTTAGTGACTACAGCAACCAGCAGCCGATTCTGACCCTAGACGCATCACATGAGCCCATCCTGCTTCAGGAGTCTCGCGGTTCGCGTATCTGTATAGAGGACGAGCATCAGCAAAAAAGCTGGGTAGACGTTGAACAACTCACCCAAATACTTGGTTTGGAGCATGCTGGAGTTGAACATCCCTTTCTCTCCCTCGAAAATCTCGAAAATACCAGCATCCAACTGGGAACCGCCTCGCCTTGGGAAAACGTCATCGCCCTGCTAAAAACAGAGCGTTCAAACATCGGTGCCATCACCGTGTACGCCATGGGCGTGGGCCTGATGTCTTTAGCCCTCCCGCTGGCCGTGCAGATGGTGGTGAATACCGTCGCATTCGGACAAGCCGTTCAACCCCTGCTCCTGCTTACCCTCCTCCTGGGAGGAGGCTTAGCCTTCGGTGCAATCCTTCGGGGTCTTCAAGCATGGACCGTTGAAGTCGTTCAGAGAAGACTATTTATTAAGCTGGTTTCGGAACTAGCCGAACGCCTCCCGCGGGTGCACGTCAAGGCGTTTGAACTCGGCAGTGGGCCGGAGCTCGTCAATCGATTCTTTGACGTGTTCACCGCCCAGAAAGCGGTAGCCTCATTGCTTCTGGACGGCATCGAGGCTCTACTCACTGTGCTCGTCGGCCTCATTTTACTAGCCTTCTATCATCCCCTCCTCTTGGGATTTGGCTTCGTACTTCTTTGCTGTACGTATGTCGTTTTCATTGTCCTCGGGCGCGGAGCGACCCGAACTACCATCGCCGAGTCAAAGGCAAAATACGCCATTGCCGGCTGGTTGGAGGAGATGGTTCGCCACTTGTTTGCACTCAAGATGGCCGGGGGGAGCGAGTATGCTCGTCGCCGCCTAGATAATCTTGCGGTTGATTGGCTCCGCTATCGCTCTCAACATTTCCGTATCTTCTATCAACAATACCTGGGTGCTCTGATCCTCCAGGTAGCCACCCATGCAAGCTTGCTTGCTCTTGGTGGTTGGCTTGTCATCGAACGACAACTGACACTCGGGCAACTTGTAGCCGCAGAGTTGGTTGTTACTGCAGTGGTCGGCTCCTTAAGCAAGCTAGGGGGTAAACTGGATGCGGTGTACGACTTGGTCGCTGCGGCCGACAAACTTGGTGCATTGCTCGGATTGCAGACTGAAGAAAACCGCGATTCTGGACTCCCATTCTCCCGTCCATTAGAGCACCCCGCTCGGGTAGAACTACGAAAAGTGTCCTCGGCAGGTGGTGAGCTCCGGGACTTCTCCCTAACCATCGAAGCCGGCACCATAATTGCTGTACACGGCGAGCGCCAGTCCTCAGCGGTTATCGCTGATCTTCTTTTTGGCTTACGCCTACCCACAAAGGGATCCATTTTCATTGATGACCATGATCTGAAAGACCTTCGTCTAGAAACTCTGCGATCCCGGGTGGCGGTCGTTCGTGAACCCGAGCTTCTACCTGGAACCATCGCCGACAATATCCGAGCGGCTGGTCGGTCGGTTTATGCCTCTGAAATCTGGCAAATATTAGAAACAACTGGACTCGCTGACACCATTCGCGAGCTACCAAAGGGCTTACGCACCGAGATACTACCTTCGGGAGCCCCGCTCGACCGCTTAGGTGCCCTCCGGCTAACACTCGCTCGTACCCTTGCCGCCCATCCATCTCTGCTCATTTTAGATGGATTGATTGACGCGCTTCCGGAGTACGAACGTCCCACGCTACTAGAAAAACTAAATCAAGAGCGAACGGTCATTGTCTTGACTCACGAGCTAGCCGTTGCTGACCACTGCAAAACCTGTGTCGAATTCACTGTTGATATTGCTGCTCGTAATGAGAATTTATCATGAAAGAGTTGTTATCATTGGCAAAGCCACCTCCCACTAAGAAGTACTGGCCCGAAGGAACTTACCTTCTACCTGCCGCTAGGCTGGTGCCATCCCCGGTCCCAACCCAACTTATTGCATTCCGCCTCGCAATGGCCATGCTCGTATTCCTACTCTTTGCGGCAATATCACCATGGCGTCAGAATATTTCGGGATCCGGTAGGATCATCGCCTTTCAGCCCAACGATCGCCCACAAGCCATCCAAGCCCCTATTTCAGGTCGAATTGTGGAGTGGCACGTCGTCGAAGGCTCCCGAGCCAAGACAGGCCAAGTACTTGTTGACCTAGCAGATAACGACCCCGATCGGCTTCAACGCCTAGAAATACAACGATCAGCTAACCAAGACCGACTGGAGGCATACCAATCACAAGTCCGGGCTTACGAAGAACGTCTGGAAGCATTGAGACACTCACAACGAGCTCAGATAGCCGCAGCAGAAGCAGAAGTTCGGGTCGCACACGAGGGTCTGCAGGCAAAACGAGAACTTCTTATTGCCGCTCGAGCAAAGGTTGACACTGCCAGCATCCAAAAAACGAGGATGGGAGGCCTCGCTGCTGAAGGACTAGCCTCAAAACGCGACCAGGAACTTGCTGACCTCCATGCGACCAGTGCTGGAGCTGATCTCCAATCAGCTCGAGCCGGCGTACGCGCAGCAAAAAGTAACCTACACACCAAGCAGGCAGCTCTCGAAAAAGCACAGGCATCAACGGTGGTTGACCTGAGATCCGCCACCGCCGCCCTACGTACTGCTGAAACCCTAGTGGCTAGTACCCAGTCTGCACTCGCCGGAACAGAGAGTAAACTCGCTCAACAACAAGCGCAGAAAATCAGGGCTCCTCGTGATGGCATTGTGCAGCGCATTGTTGTGCAGCAAGGAGGCATGCAAGTATCTCTGGGTCAGACATTGGGCTACCTTGTCCCGGACACTCAGTCTCGAGCAGCAGAGATCTACGTTGATGGTAATGATGCCGCGCTGATTAAAAAAGATCATCCGGTTCGTCTGCAATTTGAGGGTTGGCCGGCACTTCAGTTCTCCGGTTGGCCAAGCGTGGCCTCCGGAACCTTTGGAGGCAAGGTCGCATTTGTTGACCCCAGCGCCAACGGCCGAGGAGATTTTCGGGTGGTCGTTGTACCCGAGCAAAAGGATGACCCGTGGCCAGATCCACGATATCTCCGCCAAGGTACGCAAGCTCGAGGCTGGATTTTGCTTGAGCAGGTGGCCGTCGGGTACGAAATTTGGCGTCAGTTCAATGGCTTCCCACCATCTTTTCGGTTTGCTCCTGACGAAAAAGGTGATGATTCGAAGAAAGACAATAGTTCTGGGCCAATCAAAATCAGGAAAAGTAAATGACTGAGATCGCTCTCATCCTGGCACATATTATCTCAGCTCATTCACCATCCACGGAGTTGAGCTTGCCACAAGTGCTATCTTCGGTTGATAGTCATCATCCTAAGATTGTCGTTGCTATAGCCAAAGAACGCGGCGCCAGGGGTCAGTTACTTGCCGCCCAGGGTGGTTTTGATCCCCAGCTTAAGGCTTATGGTGCAATGCGAGAAGGGGGATATTATGAGCTCCGACGCATTTCTGTGGAGGCTCGACAACCCACCCCATTATGGGGCACGGAACTATGGGCCGGCTACCGTCTGGGTCAAGAAACAAGTAATAACAACTATCCTAGCTACTATGGAGATGAAACCCTCGATATCGGTGAAATCCGAGCAGGCCTCGATATCCCACTGTGGAGAGATGGGCCACTCGACAAGCGACGTGCAAACCAGGCTAAGGCTCACCAAAAGGTGAACGCAGCCGTTACCAACCGACAAGCCACTCAACTCGAACTTCGAAAGAAGGCAACAGATGCCTATTTTGCATGGATCGCTGCTGGGAAACGTCTTACCATTGCAAAGGATCTTCTGGCGCTCGCAGAACACCGCCAAGGCTTTGTGGACGCCCGAGTCGAGGCCGGTGCAATTCCTGCGATTGAAGCCCTAGAGGCCACTCGCTCTGTACTGAGACGTCAAAGCCTGTTGGTTTCCGCTCAACGAAGTATAGAAGCCGCTGCTTTAATACTATCCATCTTCTATCGAGACCAGGAAGGCCGGCCCGTTCAACCACCAACCCAGACCCTTCCAATGGCCTTAGATACCCCATCTCCCTTACCTTCCTCGATAGAAGATAGCATAAGTGATGCCATCGCTTGTCATCCGCGCATCCAGGAAGGAAGAGCGGAGCTTGCATCAGCCACCATTGAAGCTGATCTCGCAAAGGCACAGAATGCTCCTGAGGTTGACCTAAAAGCCCAGATCTCCCGGGATTTTGGCGAGGGTGCCGAGTCCCTCCCTGGCACCGTTTTTGAACTGAACCTTGTTTTTCAAATGCCAACCCTGCTTCGCACTCCCCGTGGCGAACTACGAGCAGCCCGGGCTCAGACCCAGCTGGTCCAACAAGAACTACGTCTACTCTCTGATACCATCCAGATGAGAATAGCAAACGCAGCGTCCGCTTTTGCCGCGGCTGACAAAAAGCGGAACTTGGCCCAGGCCCTGATAGAAAATACCAACGCGCTGGCACAGGGTGAGCGCAAACGGTTCGAGGCCGGCATAACCACCCTCTTTGTTGTCAACCTACGAGAGCAATCTTTAGCCGAAGCAGAATTCGCTAGAATTGAAGCCATTCGGGACTTATGGAAAGCTCGGGCAGAATGGGACGCCCTCACCGCTTGCGCTACATCTATGACCAAGTAACGGTACGGAGCTTAACAGCCGGTTGATCTCGCCCTACACGCATCTATGGACCGGTCTTTCCGTGAAACTTACTGACCACTAGCAGGCCATCGGAAAAGTGGGATGGGTGATCCGCGAAGGTTCTTTTCCGTGGAACGCTCTGGATGAAGAGGGCGCATACCGGGCGTATGCAACCGATGAAAGGCGAAGCCGGTCCGGACGTTCCACGGAAAAAGACCCGCGAAGCGCCTAACTCACTTTTCCGATGGCCTGCTAGTACCTCACCGAATCCAGGCCATAGTGAAGCCTGAGCGCACCAAAAAAGTGAATAGGTGCTCCAGGATCAAAAAACCTCCCACCAAAAGCATTGACCCGCACCCTATCCACATAGTCCACCGCAAACATATTGCGTATACCCACAGAAAGCTCTCCTAACCATTCCATGGTCGCGGGGAAACGCCAGCCCACATACATTTCCCCCATAGTATGAGACGGGGCTTCAGCTGTATTTGCATCATTAGCCATACGCCTATCTACCCACTCAACTTCTGCAGCGCCAAAAACCTGTCCGTCGTCGTAGCTGAGTCGACCAAAGATCCGATGCTGTGGCACCCCTGGAAAAAACAAACCCTGGCGCAGCTCATCTTCAAATGTCGCATGCAACCAAGCGTAGGTTCCCAGCAAATAGATCGAGGGATGAGGCTGAAATCGCCCCAACAGCTCAGCTCCCAATCGGCGAGACTCGCCGGCACTGCTCAACAAGGAACGACCTTGATTATCTTCTGAATGTATCAACTCATCTCGAAGCTCAATAAGATAAGCAGAAGTTTCGAATCCTAGAACCTGCCCAAAATTTCCATTCAAACCAACCTCATATGACAAAGCCTCTTGCATATCTGCCTCGTAGCTAAAACCATCACCAACAGACATATTCGCCCATTCACTTAGCGTTGGTGTTTCATAAGACTGAGCAAGATTGGCAAAAATTGAGAATGGATAGAACCGATAGACTAGTCCCCCTTGGACTGTAAACTTATCCATGGTCTTTCGACCGGATCCATCTCCGTCCGCCATAAATCCATCGAGTAACGAGAAGTCTATCTTATCAAATCGAGCCCCTCCCGACAATGTCAATCGCTTGACTACAATAAGTTGATTCTGGGCAAAAACCCCGAAACTATGAGCCCGTTCGGTCTGCAGAAGAGAAAGCGCATCTTCGGTTTGGCTCTGAATATTTCCCTCTCGTGTTCGCTGATCATCTTGAAACTGCGTTTCCACTCCCACGGCGAATCGGTGACCTTCCAACCACTGTTCTTCTTTCCAGTGATACATGACCATCGCACCATAAAACTCTCGGCTTAGACTCTCTAAGGACAAGGGAAGTACCGCTTGTTCATCCCGAGAACCACCATGTACACTCGCTTCAAGTCGGTGCTTTCCGAAGTCAACGACAAGCTGTGATCCCATTTGGAGTTGCTTTGATTGCGCCCCCACTCCGAAACGAAGATTGGTTGCCGCTGCCTGAGACGGATCTTCCCCAAATTGCTCTTCAGTAAGTCCTCCGGCATCCCTGGCAACCGGAGAACTCACGGAGTGAACAACCGTAGAAAGCTGTATATTATCGGAGATATGAGTCCTTGTAGATGTTCGGAAATTCCACTGCTCCACAGCCGAGTTATCTCTATGACCACCTGCATGAGTTTTACTCGCAAAAATAGATACCTGTGTATCACCCAAGTTGGTCCCAGCCGCCGCAGTCCATTTTGAAAACCTAAATGCACCTAATAACTTAGACGTTCTCATTTCCATAGTATGTGGTGGTGAGCGACTTTGGAGATGAATAACACCGCCGGATGCGTTGCCATAGAGACTGGAAGCTGGTCCTCTAAGTACTTCGATCCGCTCCAAAAATGCGGGATCTATCACATCCAACTGGCTTTGCCCATCAGCTAAGGTCAATGGTATACCATCTAATACGAGGCGAACGCCACGAGTACCAGAAGGTGCTGTTGCGCCAAAGCCACGAACAGATATGCGCATGTTGTGAGCATATCTATCTCCACCACTGACAATCACTCCCGGAACTCGATCCAATGACTCTGCCAAACTAAGCGTTGGGCGCCCACCCACAATATCCGTCGAACGGAGCTCAAAGGTCGCATAAGGTAGCTGGGCCACTGCTTCGTCGGTACGCGCTCCAGTCAGTACAACAACTTCATCAAGAGAAAGGGCATCCTCCCCGGTCAGCCCAAACAAACTCACACTAGCACTAGAGGTTGTTGTTGGTTGCGGTGTCGCACCCACCGCAAGGATCAGACAGCTGGAAGCCATGAATGCTAAGGTATTCATTTGCAGTATTACTCCACGCGAAGCACACCCTCATACGTCCATGAGCGCACGAGATGCGTTCAAGACCAGGTTATTGATCAAAACGTCTTCTCATCGCATAAATTCGACTAAAGTATAGGGTTAAATATGTCTAATTTGATTGTTTTTAGAACATAATAGAGATGCCACTCCATTTTCGCGGCCTGAGTACACAACAACGGCAAAAGTCCTGGGTGCGATGTTGGTCCTAGGGTGTGTCTTTAACCTCTGGACCGCGTTCTGACTTGTTTTCCACATGTGTGAGGGGTCGGCGACTTCCCCACTCTTGCCGACCCTTCTGTCCGGTACATCCGGCCGCCCCCTGACACACGCGGGATACGGCGTCATCTCCACCGCCAAGGGGTAAAGACACGCCCTAGTTTGCGCTTGAGGAGGAAAATTCTTCGCGGAAATGATGTAAGGGATCATTCCGAAGTACCTGCTTTGACCGAATGTACGGATTCGGCGGAGGCTAGCCGGAGCTAGCTGACCGTGAGGCCACCTATCGCGAAGAGAGGGCCATAGGTCGCCAGACATTCAGTCGCATCGGGGCTAGTCATAGACCCGTCCAACGTTAAGGACCCACCTCAGCCGATCTTTTTGCTATTTAGGCAACGCGGAGCACCCAAGGACGAACCTCTCACTCGACCATCGCTCACCTAGGCTTTTGACAACGCAGCATAAACTGGTGCTCCTCGTACTTGTTACTCTGTGCCATCCAATCAAAAGCTGGTCCAGCCGACGCTAGGGTAAACTCTCAACAATTTGACAAGCCAGCGGTAGGAGCTACGCTCATCCAGAGTCAGCTCCGATGCCATAGAGTGATCACTCAATTGGTTTGCGGTCGTTGGCCGCTCTAGACTTCGGAAGTTGGGTCGTTTGGGATAGGGATAGAGAAGCCGATGGCGACCAAACGTGGACCCGGAGCGGGCAGCGGAACGAGCACGGAGGCGGTCACCGCAACTGCGGAAAAAACCGACAAGCCTCCTATGTATCGCGTGCTCTTTCACAACGACGACTACACGACCATGGAGTTTGTCGTGTCGGTACTCGTGACCCTTTTTCATCATAGTGAGGCCACGGCATTCGAAATCATGATGCACGTTCATAAAAACGGAGTCGGCGTGGCGGGAATTTATACGAAGGAGATAGCGGAAACAAAGGTAGCGCAAACGTTGGCACTCGCTCGCAAGAATGAGTTCCCGCTTGAGGTTACCTACGAGCCCGTATGAGCCATGGAGTACAGCCAAGAACTCAAGGACACCCTCGCCACCGCCTTCAACGAAGCACTTAAGCGGCGGCATGAGTTTGTGACGCTGGAGCACGTATTGTACGCGCTCCTCGACGACCCAAACGGCAAACGCATCCTCCTGGCTTGCGGAGGAGATCTCAAGGAACTGCGGAAAGACCTTGAGGACTTCTTCGAGAACAACATGCCAGCACTGAACGTGGAACTGGATCAGGATCCGCAGCAAACCCTGGCGTTTCAGAGAGTTTTTCAACGAGCAGTGATGCATGTCCAATCTTCCGGAAAGACGGTCATGGACAGCAGCAACCTTCTCGTCGCCTTCTTTCGTGAGAATGACAGCTACGCGGTTCACCTGATGCAGAAGCAGGATATAACCCGGCTCGATGTGGTTCGCTACATCTCCCACGGTATAGCGAAGGTCAAAGAATCTGGGGCGGAAGAAGGGGCTCATTTTGAAGAGACAGCCCGCCAGAACAGCAATCGAGAAGAGAAGGAGAAATCTCCTCTCGAAGCGTACGCTACCGATCTCGTGGCCCTTGCGGAACAAGGGAAAATTGATCCGCTCATCGGTCGTAATAAGGAGATAGAACGAACACTTCAGGTCCTCTGCCGACGACGCAAAAATAATCCTATCTTCGTGGGTGATCCTGGCGTTGGCAAAACCGCTTTGGCCGAAGGTCTTGCTCTTCAAATCTACGAGGGTAAAGTCCCTGAGATCCTTAAAAACGCTCGGATATTCAGCCTGGATATGGGTTCGCTACTCGCAGGAACCAAGTTTCGCGGGGACTTCGAGGAGCGGCTTAAGGGTGTACTGAACGAGATAAAGAGTATCACCGACGCCATTTTATTCGTTGATGAGATTCATACTGTGGTTGGTGCCGGTGCCACCCAAGATGGCTCTCTTGATGCAGCCAATCTTATCAAACCAGCACTACAGAATGGAGAACTACGCTGCATAGGCAGCACCACCCACCGGGACTTCAAAGCCTCCATTGAGAAGGACCACGCCCTAGCCCGTCGCTTCCAGAAAATAACCGTACGTGAGCCTACCATCGAAGAAACGGTAAGGATTCTCGAAGGTCTCGCATCCCGCTACGAAGCCCACCACGGGGTCAAGTACTCTCCGGCCGCTCTGCAATCAGCCGCCGAGTTATCCGGGAAACACATTAATGAGCGGTTTCTCCCCGACAAAGCTATCGACGTCATTGACGAAGCGGGTGCCGCTCAACGACTCGCCACCGAGGAAAATCGTAAAGAGCGCATCGAACCTAACGACATCGAAGCGATCGTAGCCAAAATGGCCCAGATCCCACCCAAAAGTGTTTCCACCGACGACCGGGCCGCGCTGGCTAATCTCGCCAAAGAACTCAAGCTAGTACTCTTCGGTCAAGACTCGGCGATCGATGCGGTCGCTCAAGCGATCAAGCTCAATCGCTCGGGTCTCGGTTCACCTGAACGCCCAGTTGGGAGCTTCCTTTTTGCTGGCCCCACCGGGGTAGGTAAGACGGAACTAGCTAAACAGCTGGCCCGTATTCTGGGCGTTGAATTCCAGCGCTTCGACATGTCGGAGTATATGGAAAAGCACACTGTTTCCCGTCTAATTGGAGCACCTCCAGGATACGTAGGCTTCGACCAAGGTGGTCTTCTCACGGATGCCATCCGCAAGACTCCCCATTGTATCCTCCTTCTGGATGAAATCGAGAAGGCCCATCCGGATATCTACAACGTTCTCCTTCAGGTCATGGATCACGCGACCCTGACCGACAACAACGGGCGACAGGCAGATTTCCGACACGTCACCCTGATTATGACCACCAATGCGGGGGCTAGAGAGATCGCTCAGGCCAGGATTGGCTTCTCTCGCGAGGGGGACACTCCGTCTGCTGACAAAGCGTTGGAGAACGTTTTCTCTCCCGAGTTTCGCAACCGCCTGGACGCCGTCATTACCTTTGGGCAGTTACCAAGGGAGGTTATCCTCTTGGTGGTTGATAAGTTTATCAACGCCTTGGATGTGCTACTTGCCGAGAAGAAGGTCACTATTGATCTCAGCATAACGGCACGAGCATGGCTGGCGGACAAAGGGTATTCGGCTAAGTTCGGTGCTCGACCCATGAATAGGGTCATCCAAACCGAGATCAAACGACCACTGGCCGACGAGATCCTCTTCGGGAGACTCATGAATGGTGGTCACGTTGAGGTCGATGTTGACACTGAGTCCGACAAACTCACTATGACATTTTCAGAGCTCGACGAACCATCCGGTTCTGGCTCCGATAAAACCACACCCTCACCAGCACCAGCCTGAAATCCGTCCTAAAAACACACCTTACATCCGGCCTGAAACATCGGGCAGATGCGCCAAGGAAAGTCCCAAGCGCTCCGATAATTCCATCATATCGACCGGCAAAGGAGCGCTCAGTTCCATTTTCGCCCCCGACTCTGGATGACAGAAAACGGCTTTCCAAGCATGAAGGGCCTGTCGTTCATGACCTACCGTATCCACAATAATTTCTCGTGGAAAATCGGGGACGATCGCGTCCATAAAAAACGATTCGCCACCCAGGTACAGTTTATCACCGACAATGGGTAAGCCAACGTGGTGCAAATGCACTCGAATCTGGTGTTGCCGACCCGTGCGGGGACGAACTTCAACCAAAGCTATCCCTGGAGCTCTCGCTAGCACAACCACTTCGGTCAAAGCCGGTTGTGCCTTTGGATCATCCGACCGAGTGACCTCCATGACCACATTGCTCACGCTCTCAGCCAAACGCAACGGTGCATCAATCGGAAAAGCGTCTTCACTGGGATCGCCTCGCACAATCGCGAGGTAAGACTTGGCTACTTTCCGCGCCGCGAACTGCTTTTTGAGATGCGAAGAGGTGGTAAAATCTTTGGCTACCAGGACAAGTCCACTGGTTTCTTTATCGATACGATGGGCCAAATCCAGGGCCTCATTCTGCCTACGGGAACGAAGAATACGAATGAGCGTGCGATGATAGTGAGAAGCGGTCGGATGAACCACAAGACTACCCGGCTTATTGACCCCAAGCATCCGGTGGTCTTCATAAATTATCGGAATAACCACATCCTCCCATGGTGCCTCTTTCAAGGGCTTGCGTTGAATAATGATCTGATCCCCGGCATAGACTCGCGCAGAGGCTTTGATAACGCCTATCGGGGTACGACGGACCCTTCCCTGCCGAACTAACTTCGCCGCCAATGTGCGTGACATGCGTTTCATACGGCGAGACAGGAACATATCAAGACGCATGCCGTGCTCATGCGGAGCCACATCAAAGGGAATCTCAATAAGGCGCTCGGACTCCACAGCGTCGGACCGTACCGAGGGATCTCCACTTCGTCGAGTCAGTCATTTCAGGAGGTCGAACCTGATGGGTGTACCAAAAGCACTCGAAAGGTCTGAGGAGACAATCGGGCTCGCATTCCAAGGACCGGGCCCGCGGCCTCCCCGGACAGTTGCAACGGCAAACCCTGACTCAGCTTCACTTCCACGTCTTCGACCAAGTAGTCTAGGAACATCGGCGTCTTGAGCGTACCTCGCCATATACCTCGGAGATTTCGCAAAATATGGGGCACAGATGCAGTGCTGACCCTCAGATGAAAACGATCTTCTCGATGTCGAGCGAAAGGCAAAACTCGCATCCCAAAGCCATAATTTGGTGTAGTACCCATGAGGACCGTCCGAGCAATCCCATCAAAGAGTAGATTGTCCTTATGTATTATAGAGATCTCTTCATCCGATTCCGGATCTATCATCGACGCTGAACCTTTCGTATAGACCTCTACGCGGGTGGGACCTCGCTTTCGTTCAGCAACAAGCGTGCGGGTCGCCAACGCGTATACATACCCCCCAAGCGACTTAGCTAAGCGCCGTCGCCAGCCCCTCGGGGTCGAACGAACCACATCTACGTAGTCATTCAGAAGTTGGGCATCGTACCCAACGCTTCCGAAGACAAAAACTTCCCCGGTGACTGGATTTTCTAAGACCCGCAGTTGGCAGGTTGCGGAGACTGTACCGCCCAAAAGTCGCTCCGCATCGATTAAGGCATTACCAGAACGCAGCCACGACGCAATCGCGTTACCCGTCCCTAACCGTAGAATAGCCAAATCAGGGAGATACATAGTTGGTGAAGCCTTCTGGGCACGGGCCAACCTCTGAAGCGTGGAGGCGATCGTTCCATCCCCGCCACCGACAGCAAGGGTAGCGTAGTTTTGCGCTAGAATATGGTCTAATGCTCCGTTGGCAGCCTCTAGAGACTCCGTGACAAATAGGTCTTCCGACGGCAATCGTTTGGAGATTTTACGTACAAGGCCGGGCGCTACGCGCTTAGCATTAACGTTGAGCAGGATCGCAGTACGACGAGTACGAATTGCGTACGGACTTACTGGTGCCCACTCAGGAGACGGCATCACGGGCATGCGCCTGCTCTAACTACGACACCCCGCATCATTCTACGAAGCATTTTGCTCATGAAAAGCTCGACGACGAGCCTCCGCCGCCGCTCGCTCCTCTTGGCGGCGTTGGCGAGCCCCTCGACTACGAGCGATCGCCCGCTCACTCACCGGTGGTACATCAATGTTGTAGGCCCGCATCTTTCGATACATAGTAGCTCGGCCCACGCCGAGCAGTTCTGCCGCACGAGACACACATCCCCCAGCGTTTTCCAATGCAAATCGGAATATTTCTGCCTCATAAATATCATAGGGCTGAACATCTCCAGAAGTATCTAGGGTCGGGCGCCAGCCGGACTTTGTTGGCTTCTTTTCGACGGTTTCTTCCGGAGTTGAAGGTAGTTCTCGGGCACTTAGATCCAATAAAATGAGACCACCATCCCCAAGAACACATGCCTCGGACACCACTCGCAGTAGTTCCGGCAAATTTCCTGGCCAGTCTCGCTCACGGAGCTCTTCCAATATCTGGGGGCTAACCGATGCCCCTGCCGCACCTACTTGTCGCTGTACAGCCTGCATGATGCGCCGAACCAGCTCCGGAATATCTTCTCGGCGTTGCCGAAGCGGAGGAACCCTAATACTGGAACGTTGGAAAATACTCGCAATGTCCTCCCGCAACCGACCCGCGCCAACTTCGACGGTTAAATCGCGATCTATGCCTCCAATCATCGGTGGCCATCGAACCTCAGCACCGCTCACTTTAGCCGCTGACAACCCTTGAAGAAGCTTTGCCAACCGATCCTGTCCCTCCGCAGCTAGCGCACAAATCGCCTCAATATAGACCAGCCCCCCTTTTGCCTCCGCAAAGGCACTCGTGACTTCCCCGCTGCCAAACAAGTTGTCCGCAGGAGAACCAGTGCTTGGGTTCTCCGGCACAATAACGAATGGCCCTTCGCATCGAGGCCCGATCGAGTGGGCATATCGAGCCACCCATTCCTGGCCGGATCCAGGTTCGCCTTCGACCAGCAAAATGGGTTCATCACATCGGTCGCGAGCCGCCTGCAAAACAGCCTGCATCGCCGGACTCGTCGTCACCAGGAGATCAACTTCGAGCTTTCGATCCAATACGACCGCCTCCGGACGACCTTGCTCTGACCTCTGTGTCGTTTCTTCAAACAATCGCACAAGACGCTCACCATCAACGGGACGCTCAAACACATCGAGGGCACCACGCCGAATTGCTTCGACAACGTCGGGTACTTGGGCATCAGAAGTCACACACACCACCTGTGGACGTTTCTCGGAACGCACCATAGTCTGTAAGACTTCAATGCCCGCTGGGTCCACCATACCGAGGTCAAGGATGACAAACGCCGGAGATTCCGTATCCAGGAGGGCTAGGCCAAGCGAGGGGTGAGCAACATCGACGACTTCAAATCCCCGGTCCTTCAGAAAACGCGATGCGTTGCGCCGAAAGTTGGGATCACGGTCGACGATGAGAACGGTACGGCGGTTCTTCATCGCATTCCCGATTATCGGTCAGCGACGATGCACTATGAGACGCAACCCATCGATCCCGGCGAAGAACCAGACAAGCGGGGGGAACAATCGCCTCTCCTCCGGGGGATAAGACGCTATTTGGCCGTATAACGTTTTCCATCATCCACTCATTCCGACAATAATCGAGGATCGCATTTTTTGTCTTTTCTTTACGAAATTGTTCAGTTTTGTGTGATCAACATAATCCCAACAGACATCATCCACACTTTTGGGTTACATCTACGGTTAGCTGGTTAGTCCTCCATTGGCTTGGTTCGAGACACATCATGTGGGCACCCAGGGCTCCCGAATCCCAGATGAAGGTGTTATCAAGCCAACAGATGCCATGGGGAAGAAGGCTCAGCCGTTCAATAACCCCTTTCTGCATGTAGGTGACAACCTGAAGCGGGAGGCCAAGCGAGCGCGGAAGGCCCGCCGTAAGGAGATGTTCGCGCGTTCACCACAATCTCCACCAACGGAAAAAGGTGAGGAGGCGGTTAACCCGGATGATCAGGAGCTATTTCTTCAGGCAGTCAACGGAACCAAACGGTTTTCGGATCCTCGGGGTATTGTCCGACCTCCACTCCCCCCCCCATCGGCAGAAAGCATTCCCGTCTATGACGAAGACGCGGAGGCCTATGCTGAGCTGGTAAGTATTATTGAGGGCAGAGCTCGCTTTGATATCTCCGACTCGGACGAATTCATCGAAGGCTGCATTGAAGGACTTGACCGAAGGGTTCTCCAAAAACTCCGGAAAGGGGACTTTGCCTTCAGGGACCACTTAGACCTCCACGGCATGACACGAGAAGTCGCGCGTGAGGAAGTTGAGACTTTTTTATCCGAAGCCCATGCGAACGGACGCAGATGCGTCTTAATTGTTCATGGGCGAGGCAATAACTCGAAAGGCAATATCCCAGTGCTCAAAGTAGCTTTAAAAACTTGGCTGGAAAGAGGCCGCATCGCGCGACGTGTACTAGCTTTCTGTACAGCACGTCCAACCGACGGCGGCGCTGGCGCTATGTATGTCTTACTCCGTAGATAAACCAAGAGTTAGACCCGCTCCACCGGCTGGTCTCGGCTTAACTTCGCGTAACTCATTTATGTATGCCTTTGATGGCCTTCTTCGAACATTGCTCGAAGAGCGAAACATGAAGGTACACTGGATCTCCGGGACGGCAGTCATGCTGATCGGCATGGCTTTAGCCCTACCGGTATCGGCACGGGCCGCATTGCTTTTTGCGGTGTTGCTCGTGCTCTCCACCGAAGTTCTCAACACCGCCGTAGAGGGACTGGTTGACCTCGCTACCGACACCTGGGCCTTGTCAGCCAAAATTGCCAAGGATGCTGCCGCGGGCACAGTGCTTATCGTGGCCATCGGTGCGGTAATGCTCCTCGTCGACATACTGTTTCACTACTGGTCGATCGTGCTGACATCCTCTGGTGCGATACAGCGAACGTTGATCTTTGGCATTCCTCTGTTAGGGGCATTGGGTGGCTTACTTAAGGTTCCCCGACAACCTCGATGGTTGGCCCTCCTCGCGAGCACATCCGGAGCATGTTGGATTCCCCTGGCCCAAACCTCGGAAGATCCCATCTATTCCCTGATTTGTTTCCTGTTCATTCTCGGCGCAGCCGTGGCGCGTCTGCGGGAAAGAGAGCTTCTTAACCCCAATCCGCCGGTGACCCAGACCAAACAATAAGAATGCGTTTCAACGAAACTGCAGGTCTGCGTGGACAACCAGCGACAGTCGCTTGTAGTGAAACCAGGCGAACAGCGTCCTAGGTGAAGACACGCCCTAGTACCTACTTTCCTGCTCACGGCGTAAAACAGTGCTGACACTCATCTTCAGACCTTCTTTTTCATGGGTTAGCTATGAAGGCATTTGCCACCTATAGGACCATCTCACTGGTTTATAATCGTCATTTGCCATCAGTGAAAGCAGTGCTAGCGTCCGCTTCGGCTTCAGGTATTAAGCTCAAAAGGAGACATTTTGGACCACAGCATTCGACCAGAATCCACGCCGGGAGAGGTTCGCGCAGCGGACAATGACCGCCGTTATCGTTCATCACTTGAATGGGAATCAAAGTTTTTTAGGGATACCGCAGCCCTTGTAGAGCGTACCTCAGCGGCCATGAACCTCGACCCAAACATCATTCAGAGACTCCTCACGCCACAACGCGCTTTGGTCGTCAGCTGCCCGGTTCGTATGGACAACGGAGCGGTTCGCAATATGATTGGCTATCGGGTACAGCACAATAACGCCCGAGGTCCATTCAAGGGGGGCATTCGTTATCATGAGGATGTTAACCTAGGAGAAGTCTCCGCATTATCCATGCTCATGAGCTTCAAATGTGGGGTGGCAGGCATCCCTCTCGGTGGAGCCAAAGGCGGCATTCGGGTGGATCCTCGACAGTTATCTAGCCAGGAAAAACAGAGACTAACCCGGCGTTATACGGTGGAGATTCTTGACTTTATTGGAGCGGAATCTGATATCCCCGCTCCGGATATGGGTACCGATGCAGAGACCATGGCCTGGCTCATGGATACGTACTCGGAAATGAAGGGTCACACGGTGCCATCAGTGGTTACTGGCAAACCTCTCAATCTTGGAGGTTCCAAAGGTCGTACTGAAGCTACCGGGTTCGGTGTAGCCCATACTATAGCAGCTGCTGCTGAGCATCTCGGCATTGAGTTGCCAAACAAAAGGGTTGCTATTCAAGGTTTCGGGAATGTGGGTAGCTATGCCGCCCGCAAACTCTCATCCATGGGAATGAAAGTCATTAGCGTATCGGACGTAAATGGAGGCATTCACAACCCCGACGGCCTCGATATCAATCATCTCCTAAAGTATGTCGCCATAAGAGGCTCTGTCCAAGGGTACCCAAGAGCTGATACCCTAAGCAACGAAGAGTTGCTACTACTGGACACCGACGTACTTGTACCAGCCGCTTTGGGCGGCGTCATCGATGCCCATGTTGCGCAAAGGCTCAAATGCCGGATTCTGGCCGAAGGGGCCAATGGCCCAGTTACCGCAGAAGGAAATGACGTTCTTGTCCAAAGGCAAGATGATATATTTGTTGTACCTGACGTTCTCGCCAATGCCGGAGGCGTAATCGTCTCCTATTTTGAATGGGTTCAAGGCCTTCAATCTTTCTTTTGGAACCTCGAGGAGATAAATGAACGTCTTTTTCGGATCCTTCAAGAAGCGTTCAACGAATGTATTAACTTCAAAAATAAGTTCCACACGGATATGCGGTCCGCAGCATTAATGCTTGGCATCCATCGAGTAAGCGAAGCGATGCTAGCAAGAGGCCTATTCCCCTAATGTTTAATATTCCGAATCAGCTCCGCAAAAAATTAAGCTTTGCTCGGGAGTCAACTGCGGAATTTGTCGAACAAGCTTGGAAACATATGCCTCAAAAGTGGCGTTGGAGAATACTTCGTCGCCTAAATGACCACTTTATGGTTGGTGTGCTCGCACTGGTATTAGATGAAAACGAGCACGTCTTGCTGCTTGATCATCGATTTCGAGTTCCATGGTCATGGGGACTGCCTGGCGGATTCGTCCGGCATGGTGAATCCCTCACAGTAGCTTTGCGGCGCGAACTTCAGGAGGAAATGGGTTTAGAAGTCAGCGTTCGTCCTCAACCTCTAGACGCGGAGCTCACAATATCCACCCACAATGTGTCGATCACCTATGTCGCTAGGATTCTTGGCGCCCCCATCGAGGTTAGACCTCGCGATCCCCGAGAGATTCGGGGCGGAAAGTTTTTTGAGCCCGGTAAGCTTCCTGAATACATACACCCCCGTCATGCCGACATTGTCCGCTCTTACTGGCGACAAACTAGCGCGATTGTATGACCTTCCAAGCGATTGCATGACCTCTCGAGTAAAGGCATGCTGCGCCGCATGCGAACTCCGCTGCTCCTCGTTTTTGCCCTAGCCACGTGGGGAGTCACTATCTATTCGGAGCAAACCGCCCGAGGCACAAATCAACCAAACCCATCCGCACGTAGTCCCGACGCTTCACTACCTCCTTTGGGTGACCCTTCACGTCCCGCGGCCTTACTCCGCCGTGCCCATGATAGCTACCAGAGCGCAGATTGGTTAGTAGCGTGTGAATACTACCAAATGATAATCCAAGAAACTGGTTCTACTCCGTTAGTGAACTCTCCCCAGACCAAGGAGCGCGCCGCTCAATCATTTCATAAGTGCGCTCGACTGGTGTTCAAGGTCCATGAAGACAAAAAAGTAGAGACGTACCTGAGCCACGCGGAAGAACTTGGATTGCGGTCTTTTCGGCACAACGTCTTGCGCAGAAAACTTGTGCGACGCCAATATCATCGTAGTCTCGTCAACGAGGATATTGAACAAGCGATGGCGCTATATGCAGAGTACCAAGCACGCGGGACTCCCGACGAGGATGAGCGTATATGGTTAGGTGATCAACTGGCTCAACGCGCCAGAGAGGCCCTCCGCCACGCTCAACAGAATCACTTCCACGCACTTATGAGCCATTTATCCGTAATCGCGCCCCAAAACCGGGACTATCGAGATATGAAGAGCGCAGTCGATGTTCCTCAACAGCCGCTGATGAGGGCTTTGATCGTGACCGCGGTCATCATTTTGGTGATAGCCCTATTCTCTTTGTTCTCCCACTGGAGTGCTTGGGCAAAGGTCGCGCGCGCTCAGCGAGACCATCCGCTCCTTGCTGAAGATATTTAAGGTATGGTCGGGTCCCTAGTCACAAATGTGCTGTTGATGACGCTGAGTGCATCTCTCCCGGCATCGAACGACATACAATTTATCAACCGCGGCAGCCCATGGACCAAACAACGCGCATTTCGTGAGCATACCCGGTATATTATCCTCCACACTACAGAGGGAGCGGAACGAGGGGCTTTAGAAAAACTCTCCCGGGAAGGAGAAGCACACTACCTCGTTCGAAGGGACGGTGTCATTTATCGAATTGTACACCACCGAAGGATCGCCACGCACACCGGCCTGAGCATGTGGGAGGGTATTACTGACCTGGACAACTATGCTCTTGGGGTTGAGATCGCCGGGTACCACGATAGTCCTCCTACCCCCAAACAACTGGTGGCGCTTAAAGAACTCCTAAGACAGCTTCAGTCGATCTATGATATTCCGGATTACCGAGTACTTACCCACTCTATGGTCGCCTACGGAACTCCCAACCGGTGGCATCGACAACCCCATCGAGGCCGCAAGAGATGTGCTATGCAACTGGCAGCCAGTGATCTCAGAGACAACATGGGTCTTACTCAGCGGCCGCAAGTTGATCCCGACGTAGCTAGTGGGCGCTTAATAGTTGCTGACCGACGTCTACACGCCTCACTGTACCCAGGACGGCGCTCCACTCAAATCACTGCTATACGACATCGATCTGGAAAGGACTGGGACTCCCGGAAGCAAACCTTCTTTGCTCGGACAAGCAATCATCCCGTTCATCGCTCATCCCTTGCAAGTTCGATTCGGGCCGCTTTGGTAGCTGCCGGAATCTTGGAAGCACCCTCTACGACAGCGTCATCAGCAAAGCGCACCGGAACGGTCAATAAACCGCAATACACATCAGCGGCCAGAAGCAGCTCGACACCTTCTTCCATATCCACGTCCTTCTCTCCACGCCGAGCTCTCTCAAATTACATCCTAACCCTTCGCCCCGGCGAAAATGCAAAAATGGTCGTCGGTGAACAATATAGAGCACGAACAACAATCTATTTGTTTCCGGATGGATTGGTCCGCACCGGCGCTCAACTGGCGAAGAAGCCTCGTTTACAAACCCTACTTCGCCGCCCACCCGCAGGCACACGTATACTAGTCAACTACTATTACGGGGGTTATATCACTGCCCGCCGCTCTCCATCTATTATTTGTGGCGATCTGTGGGACGATGCTACAACCATCTACCGCTTGCCTAACGGTGATCTGCGAACCGGCGATGCCATTAACGCAGATCATATTCCGCGAGGAACCCTAATCTTTTTCCGAGCCCGTCGATGACGCTCGGAGCATGCGGTGCGGGATTTGCTACTGACTAACTGGTGTTCGCTACTCATCGCAGTGCTACCGGTCTGACTGCGTTCTTTCCACAGAACTTTGACCAATGGGGGGATCTGGTCACCAGGTTGACAGTCATCGGCACAATCTGTGTTTGGGCAATCCTCCATTCACCTCCTGTTGCCCACGCAGAATTCAATCCAGATAGTCAGCAGGTACAGATGAGTACAGACTTTCCCGGTCTTTCGTTCGATGGTCCTGATGATTTTCAGAATTTTGGACCTATCTTAGGTTTACGAGCAAATCTCACGGAGACACAACTCAACCCATTAAACTTTCTAGTGAGTTCATCTCAAGCTCTTGAGGGTAAAGGTATGCTCCAGTTCTCTGACCAACTTCGGGGGCTTCTGATTTCCCTGGACCATTTTCCGGAGCACTTTCGTTCACAACGAATTGAGATGCGATTCTGGTATCAACCTCATGGTACCTACCCTATAGCCGACCTTATATATCTGGGAGCTACCAACGACAATAATGAAACCTTCGTGCGTGCTTATGGCTCTCCTGTAGCCGAAGTTCGTTTTATCCCAACCGGCAAGGCCACAAGCGACGGATGGGTGGAGCTATCTACCGGACCGGTTGATGTTCAACTCACCGCTGGCGTTCACGCCCGCGTCATACAAATTCTGGATGCCAAACTAACCCACGGCAGATCTGCCAATAGGCGTGTACTAGAAGGTTTCCATCTTGTAGATGCCCTCGAAATCATCGATCATGGCCCAGTTCAATTTGGAGGTGAGGTTAGTTGCAATCGGGCAAAGGAGGCCGAGGTTTGTGGTGATGGATTATGTTTATGGGGCCGCTGTGTTGATCCGGTTCCCGTGCTTGGCACAGTACCGCACAACAAAGTACGCAATGACTATCTAGGACGACAAGTGTTTCGGCTGCAAGCCTTTGCAGGAAGTCGGCGACTTCAAGAGATTTTGCAGACATCGGGGGGCTCCACCCTCCAAAGGCTCAAAAAGGAATCTAAGGCGATACCATACTGGACACAACTCCGCCACACCTACGACCAACTTCAAGATGGTCACATCAAGGAGCCAGAATGGAATTCTCGAGCATCTAACCCACCTGGAGCCTGCATTCATCTTGGCGAGGTAGATCTCTTATCAGAAGAGCCTAGTCAAGGATACTTGGTATACCGGACGGACGACCAACACCCGGTTGGCAAACTGCTCCTACCAGGAGATGTGCTGATAGAAATTGATAACCTTCCTATAGATGACTGGCTCCAGTTAGCCTCCCGCGATCTTCGCTACAGCGGCGACTCTCGTGGACGTAAGTTCATCCTTGCACCCCAACTCTTGGTTGCTGCCCTCCAATCCGGGTCATTACTTAGCTTTAAGCGCTGCCCCATTCCTAGTGGTTGTACTGAAGACGATACGGAAACCATCATCATCGATACTTCCGAGCATATTGCGTCACTACGAGAAGGACAAAGACCTGGCTGGTTCACATCTTCTTCTTTGCGATGCGACTTTCGGTTCGCATCTAGCATCTCTCAGAACGCCAACAATCACACCGGCATTGCAGGGCCAGGGCGGGTACAAGCCGCTGACGAAGACAACATTAGGACGCTTCTTATTAATGACCTTTTGGCCACAGGGGAATGGCTAGAAGATCTGAACCGAGCTCTCACCGACATCCCAACCAATGTAATACTCGATCAGCGTTCCGGAAGAGGTGGCTCTCTGTCCGGTGTGCTCCGCATATCCGCTCCCTTCATGAGTCGAGGTTTTCAACCCCAAGTACATATTATTCCTTGGATCATTGAACCTGAATTCCAACCTCAAGACTTCGACACACTCTTACAATGTGCCACCGAACCAGTTGCCCAATGTGGGAACTATATCCAATTTACCTTTCAGGACCCTATCATCGAGGCCAGAAGTCCCTCAACAAAAATGGCCATCCTCAACGGCCTCGACGTCTCCGCCAACGACTATCTTACTAAACTTCTCAAAGCCAGGACCACCGGTAATACGCGGGTATTTGGTGCCGTACCCACCTATGGAGCCTTTGGCCCTATCTATCAACTTCCGCGACTGATCAACGAAGATTCCGGTGGAAGTATCCAACTTCAGGACACATTATTCCACTCGACCGCAAAATCCAGCCCCCTAGACTTCCTCACTGGACGTGGCATCGAACCCGACGAAGTTATCCTTCAGCGTCAGAGCGACGCGCTATCCAACAACGACACCCTCGTCCAAGCCGCGCGAAATTGGCTTCAAGGCTCCCAATGATATATATACCATCCGTCCAGCACTACTTTGTAGCCCTGCTGCTCCTCACCTTAGTATTCGGGTGTGAGGACTCCTCGGATTTGCCGCCGGCCACTAATGAGGGCCTCCCTAACACGCCTGAGCCGGTCCCTTTTCCTCCAGATCCCCCCCCAGAGCCCATCGAGCGAACTCTCCAATCCTATAAGATTTTTGGCACACTCCCCATTAATAATCTCGTTATGAATCCTCTCTTGGAGACCGTGACCACCACTTTGGAGCCCATTTTGCTCAATCGTCAGCGCCCGACTCGACTTGTGACTACATGGAGCCCAACCCAAACCCCTATCATTCGTATCAACGAACCTACCGGTGTACTGATTGTGTTTCAGAGTCAGTACGCGCCCCTCGATATATCTGTATGGATAGGATTTTCGGATGGCCTAGACTTTACGCGCACCGAGGTGGCCGTCTTTGGTATTCGCCGTCAATCATCACCACTCGTCGAAACCCAGTCACTAATCGCGGAGGAAAAAGAAGATAAAATCATGGGTGATATTATCTGGCGACGCTATCAAGGACAACTATCAACTTTCCTCCTAGGTCATGGTTGGTTGCTAATAAGTTCTCTCGCTTCGAGAATGCACATAACTGGCCCTGTTGTTGTCCTTGCTAATAAGATAGAAGTGGCACATAGTCCCCCTCATCGACAGACCTCTACTGCTAAAGTCATTTCCGAAGCAGACTACAACCGAGCAAGCAAAGTTATTCTTGAATGGCAACAGGCGATTCCTTGGTACCTAGACTAGGGCGTGTTTTTACCCTCCGGCTGCGGAGATGACGCCGTAGCCCGCGTTTGTGAGGGGTCGGCCCCGGAGGGAGGGTAAAGACACGCCCTAGCATTACCTGATCGGTGTTATCTTGAGATGTCTGGGCATCCATTGTTCGCAACAAGGGCACCGTGCATTTTCCGTATGAGACTTTTGTAGGGCCCTATAAAGTGGTTCCAATTCCATTATTCCGAGTAGAGGGCGGAAAAGTGCTCTCGGTGGAGCACTATGAAGGCGTGCATTCAGGCAACCATGGCACAGTCTCTATGGATGCCTCCCCAGCTCCGACCTTCATACTTACGATACTGGTATCGTAAGTATGAAATGAAGGTCTTTGAGCCTGGCTTGTTGTTTCTCTTGAATAGTATGCTGGAGCCGCTCACATACTTGTGAGGACTGCATCCGACCTGGTGCAAGCGCCCGCTGCATACGTTGACGACACCCCTCGACATTATCTAGGCACAGCTTATGAGCCAAGGCCATCATACAGCAGACATCACTTAGGTTGAACCCAAGTGATTTCCGCTGTATACTCAACGTTTAGTACTCCACCTTGCGCCGAGATTGTTTTTTCTCACCCGCACGACGTTTGCTCTCCAGCCGCCGACGCTTAGAGCCTTTTGATGGCTGAGTGGGGCGACGTAGCTTGGGCACAAAGAGCGCGTTTCGAAGAACCGAAGCCATACGGCTTCGAGCATCCTCCAAGTTGCGCCGCTGGTGGCGGTGGCCATCAGCATGAACAATTAGGCGGCCGTCGGAGGTCAACTGAGACCGTAGTCTCTGGTGAACCCGAGCCCGGTCAACCTCTGTCCATACTCCTTCAAGCTTGGCGAGGATGAGTTCCAGTGTCACCCGCGAGTCCGTTTTGTTCACATGCTGCCCACCCGGACCCGAAGAACGGCTTGTTTTCACGATGAGCGCCGTTCCTGGAACGGCGCGGCGCCCATCCACCTGCAGATCAGCTGCTCCCATTCATCATCCTCAACACCAAGGTACTCAAAGCTCTCAGCTTGCAGGGCTCGTTATTCCACCGCAAAGAGCATGAAGTACTCGAGCGATGCTATCGCTCAAGAATAGAGATTCATCATCAAAGTGTCGACCTTTGTCGAATACTCCTAGGGTCATTCGTCTGGAAATTCCCTCACAGTTCTAGGACGTGTCTTGACCCTCCGAATCCCCCTTTGGTGCATCAAACTGAAATATCCACTTAGCTCTGGCCCACGCTCGATGAGGAAAATCACAGTTTATGGTTATCCAAACGAACCATCAGATACTCACAACAAGTCTATCTATCCTAATACGGGCGTATGAGGACTGATGAGCCCCCCTAGGCTAGCGCGTATCTTTCAACTCCGGCTGCGGAGATGACGCCTTATCCCGCATGTGCGAGGAAGTCGGCCCTGGAGGGAGACTACAGCAAAGATCACTTGAATTGATTCGGTTAGAGTCAACAAGGGGTCGCGCAGTGGAGCATGACCCCGCGGAAAAGCAGGAACTTGGGTTCAACCCAAGGGATTTCTTCTGTAGATGTACCCGGCCGAGGGGCCCGAAAGGGTGAAAACCATCGACCCCTCACACATGTGGGTACAAGTCAGAACGCAAGCCGGAGTTGAAAGACACGCCCTTAGCAGCCTGTTGATTTAGCCCAGTGTGTAGCTATCGAGCCAGGCTTTTCGTGAAACGTTCTGACGACGAGGCGAGCGTACCTGGCGGTACGCGACCGAGGAGAGACTTCTTGTGGTCAGGATGTTTCACGGAAAGACC
>JAHQVK010000181.1 GCA_019634385.1 Myxococcales bacterium
AGCAGGCCATCGGAAAAGTGAGTTAGGCGCTACGCTGGTCTTTTTTTCGGGGAACGTCTGGACCGGCTTCGCCTTTCATCGGTTGCATACGCCCGGTATGCGCCCTCTTCATCCGGAGCCTTCCACGGAAAAGATACTTCGCGGATCACCCAGCCCACTTTGACGATGGCCTGCTAGTGGTCAGGACCTTTCACGGAAAGACCGGACGATAGATGCGTGCAGGGCTGGATCAACCGGCTGCTAGGCCGCATTTTTCCCTTCCCA
Source organism: Myxococcales bacterium (assembly GCA_019634385.1). GTDB lineage: Bacteria > Myxococcota > Kuafuiibacteriia > Kuafuiibacteriales > Kuafuiibacteriaceae > JAHQVK01. Next base: position 265 of record JAHQVK010000181.1, read on the forward strand.
TCACGACATAGGCTTGAGACCACTTTCACCCTGCCGATAAACCTCACGTGACAGGAAAAGTTCTTGTGGTATCCAGGCCACACACAGATTTTGATGATCTGTACCAGGTACTCCGAGAACACAAGGCCAGCGTTCAAACCCCTTTTTGTTTTGCGGCAGATATTCATCATCTAGACCGAATCGAAGCAGATGTGGCGCTCATCGATGCTCGTCACTTTCCTGAGCCCCTGCTGGCTATCGAGTGGTTCGTATCTTACCGTCCATCTATTCCTATCATTGTCATTGGTATCCTTCCCGACGACGCCGCCCCGTATCTCAGTTACGGACCGGTGGCGGTGTTCGATACCCATCCATCTGTTGACGAACTCTCCGCGGAAATTAGGCGAAGCATGGTTGCCAGTCGATGGTTAGAGGGCAGTTGTCTACAGTTTTGGAGCATGCAAGCAGAAAATAATCCTCACAGTATTCATACCTCCTGGTCGCTGCTAAAATCCATGCCTATTGCCTATAATTTTGCACGAGAGCAAGGGGTGATCAAGCACAAGAACATCACCGAGCTCGACCTCAGTCACACCGATCTGAGTCGAGCACAGATCTACGATTTGCCGATGGCAAGGACAAACTTTGCCCAATCAACAGCGGTCTTCTTCAATGCCCAACGGGCTCAGCTTATGGGCTCAGACTTTAGCGATGTACTATTTATTGGCTCCAACTTTTCTTATGCAAACCTCACCGGGTGCCAATTTCGAGGGGCTGAGTTTGTAGCTTGTCGATTTACTGGGGCACAGCTCAACGGCGCGGACCTGGTGGACTCTTACTTGGTCCAATGCTTACTCGACCCGCATACATTGGAGCATCGCATTGCCTAGCAGCCGGTTGATTTGACTAGCGGCCGGTTGATTTAGCCCAGTGTGTAGCTATCGAGCCAGGCTTTTCGTGAAACGCTCTGACGACGAGGCGAGCGTACCTGGAGGTACGCGACCGAGGAGAGACTTTTCGTGTTCAGGACCTTTAACGGAAAGACCGGCCGATAGATGCGTGCAGGGCTAGATCAACCGGCTGCTAGGCTAACAAAAAGACCATCGATACCGCAAGAACCTTCGGTGGACATTACAAAGCTCGAAGCGATCTTTTCTCACTCAAAACTGCACCGTGGTATCTACGCGTTCACGGTTCTGATAACTAACAATTTCTATTTCACTCATAGGAAGTTGAATATAAAAGGTGGAACCACATCCTTCTTGGCTCGTTGCCCATATAGCCCCCTTATGCTGCTTCACAATTTTGTACGCAGTCGCGAGCCCAATCCCCAATCCTTCCCCAGTTGAAGTCAGTCGATTGAGTGGCTTAAATAGTTCCTCATGGCGCGACATATCAAAACCCATACCGTTATCTTGAAAAGACAGCTGTAGAGTTTGATCAATAACAGTACTCCTAATCGCTATTTCCGGCGTCCTCTGTGAGGGCACATAGCTCAACGCGTTATCCAAAATTATACGAAGCAAATATTGTAATTGTCTTTTATCACCCATCACCACCGGCATAGAAGTGTAATGAACAACCGCTACAACTTCGGTCTTTTCCCCCTTGATATCCCTCATCACAACCTGCAGACAATGATCTAAATCTACCCTCCCGGACGGACGATAAGAGGTATCAATACGAGCATATTCGAGAAGACTGTCTATCAATTGGAACATACGCTGAACCGCGCGCTGGATGTTGTGTGCAAATCGTTGCCGTTTATCGGCATTGTTGTCCGTTTCCCCCAAAAGCTGCATATATCCATCTATCATCCGTAGGGGCGCTTTTAGATCGTGAGCCGCAATACAAGCAAATGTGCTCAATTCGTCATTGGTCGCAAATAGACGCTCCAACTCTTTTTTTAAGCCATATCCAGAGTTAACTGCCCGCAGAAGCATCCCTACTTTGGCCGGCAAAACATTCGCATGCAAGGTATCAGTCAACACATCCCACACCCCCATCTCATGGCCTCTATGCATCGCGGTCTCCCAAAGAGCCACAGAGGTAACAATCACGGTAGGAAGATGTACTCTATATTGCCCTCCTTGAAGAAGCCCCGCCAGCTCAACGCCGTCCATGTCGGGCAATGGATGAGTTATGAAGATCAACGAAGGCGTATTCCCACCGCAATACTCAAGGACTTGGCTTCCTGACTCAAACCGTACAACCAATGCCCCTTGTCCTGCTAAAGACTCATCAAGCAATTCCAGCAAGTTGAAGCAATGGCCAACTATCAGCACCTGAAGATCCATGTGGAGGTACACCTAGGGTGTGTTGCCGAACTCGGCAATAAACTACCGCAAGGCCCTTCTCCGTCTAAATGTTCAACTTCGGAGGCACTAGCCATCACTAGCAGGCCATCGGAAAAGTGAGTTAGGCGCTTCGCGGGTCCTTTTTCCGTGGAACGTCCTGACCACGAAAAGCCGGGCTCGATAGCTACACACTGGGCTAAATCAACCGGCTGCAAGGACAATGGCTGGAGATGGCGCAGGCAGCAGCCACCAAGAGCGGTTGATGATAGCTGTAGTTTTACGGACGGTGTCGTAGACACACCCCTAGCAGCCGGTTAAGACCGGCTTAGTACGCTAAAATGCCTTGAAACAAGCGTGGAAAATTGTTGTTCCCTGAGCTTTTGAGAAGACATCAGAAGTACTTTACAGATGCTACAGCAAAGACCACTTGAATTGATTCTGTAAGCATCAACAAGTGGCCCCGCGCCGGGCCTATCACCATAGAGCTGTTGACGGCAGCGAGCAATGCCACCAATAGGCGCAATATACATCTATTAGATATCTTTATCCCACCCACCTGTCGTCCCACATTTACACACTCTGAATCCCGGTAACATATCCGTGGGCCCGTTTCCGCCAGTCCCCAACCTGTGCTAGATTCTGCACCAATGTTGGAGCAAATCGAGGGAAACGCGCTCATCGCTTGGCTAGTGCTAGGCTTGGTCGCGGGTGCAATTGCAAAATTTCTTCTACCAGGCAAAGATCCAGGCGGGCTGATTGGCACTATTATCATTGGTATCATCGGCTCGGTCATCGGAGGTTATGTGGGTGAATACCTAGGCATAGAACTAGGTCTCTCCGACGCCATCGACACTCAAATTTTGGGATTGTCCACCGACTCGTTGGTCACGGCCATTGGAGGTTCACTCATCCTCCTCATTGTGTACCGCCTTCTGTTTGGACGTTCGGCGTAGTGTCCGGCGAAGGATGAGCCTCTATCCACTTATTTAGGAGTTCGTAAATGTGGTTGCGCTCTTCTTCGCTGTCCGCCCGTTCTTCAGCCTTAAGAAATGCTTTTTGCGCTGCAACACCATCTCCTATCCCCAGATAGGCCTCCCCCAGATACATATGAACACGCATATAATGGGGTAGAGCCCGAGCCGCCCGACTCAAATGTCGCACCGCATCTTCCCAGCGTTTATGCAAACGGGCCTCCACACCGCGTTCGTACTCTGCAAAAGGGTTTTGGTAGCGAGCCCGCTCAGCTTGTTCCGAATAGTGCTCAGCCAATTCCAAAAGCTCGTTCCTTCGGTATAGTTCTACCAAGCTATGTAACGTGCCTATATCGTATGGATCTAAACGAATACTCTCGAGGTACGCCCACTCCGCCCGACGCGCATCATCCTTAAGCACGTATGCCACCCCCAGATTTGCCCATACATAGGGGAGTTTACTATCAATGACCAAAGCTCGATTAAAATACCGAATCGCCTCGTCTATCTGATCTTTTGTTATCGACAACGCTCCAAGATTATTGAAATGCTGAGCCCTAGCACTCTCGTCCGAGATCCCGGTCACGAGACTCATACCAACCGATGTTTGTCCCCCAAAGTCTACCTGGTATGTTCCTCTTCCACCGCCGAGATCTACATAGGCAACTACGTGGCGGCTGCGGATAATAAATTTGTCCTGGCGATGCCAAATAGGTACTTGGAGAATCTCTCGATACCGTACCGGCACACCGAGATGGCGCCCCATTGCGACAAATAGATGAGTAAATGACAAACAGTTGCCCCTTGCCAGGGTAAATACCTCTGAAGCCGTGAACACCCCCAAATCATCGTAGTGCATGGTCAATAATCCTTTGGGTGTAAAAGCATTGGCCAACCGGGTCATTGTAGCCTCTCGTTGTCCTAGTGCGTCATCAAAATGCTCAGCAAGCCAGGCTTTGGCCTCAGGGGAAATGGCCAGCACATCTACATCCGGCGACAAGCCCACCGAACTCCTCTTCACCAAGACTTCTAACGTTGACGACGGCAGTCGGTGCCATGACTTTACCGAACTTGCACAACCAACAAGCCCGGTGACCATGCTCGCTATTAGGCACACTCCCACTTGATGAACGCCGCAGATCTCCACTGAATATAGCATAACACGAGGTTGTGGAAATCATGTCTCAAACTGATAGATCCCGTTCAGGTTAGGGCGTGTCTTTAACCTCCGGCAGCGGAAATGACGCCGGAGCCCGGGTTTGTGAGAGTTCAACCCTGAAGGGAGGGTACGGGATCCACCGGGCCGAGGGGCCCGAGACGGTGGTAAAACCACCGCCCCCTCACAAACGCAAGATACAAGTCAGAACGCGGGGCGGTGGTTAAAGACACGCCCTAGACTACGAGACCCTCGAGTACGCCACTTGTTCATCCATACCGCGCAGCCACTGCTCATCGTCGGACAACACAAACACCCGCCTCGGCCAACCTTGAAGCGTAAATATCAACATCCACCGGTCTTGTAATTCGTAGGTACCTGCAATGATCATAGAGCCTTGGCGCTGCTCCACCCTCCCATCAGGGTAGAAGCTTAGCCATTCGGCCGGTAAGCTCTCCATGTTATCGACAACATCCATACCGGCCTCCACGTACTGCCTCTTTGTATAAAAAAAACAGGCATTATAACTACTTATACCGCTGCTCGGGTCAGCAGCTCCCACCGCCATAAGCGTCGAGAGAAAACGTATCATCCCTCTTTACGATGCATATCACGTTCCTGGCGGCAAAAATGTGCTTCTCCCCCACCTTATCAGATACCTGAGACTCACCCAGCGTTTATGTCCTAGTCAGGAGCGCCACCAACCCGTAAGTAATTGAGATTGACTCGCATTGTGCTGAGCGCGCCATCAATTATACCCATGCCGGAGACCTATCTGGATCCCACTCTCCAGCACCCCAGCATGGAGGTACCGAACCTTCTCCCCAACAAAGATGCCAACCCAGCCCGTCCCTTCATTCATCAATCCTAGCCCTCCTATTATCAACTAAGGTCACATGAACAGCGATGCTCAAAACATCACCATGACCGCTTGCGCAAAACCAACTCCGGATCATCTCAGGGGCTAGCAGCCTGTTGATCTAGCCGTGCACGCATCCGTCGGCCGGTCTTTCCGTGAAACGTCGTGACCTCGAAAAGTCTCTCCTCGGTCACGTACCCCCAGGTACGCTCGCCTCGTCGTCAGAGCGTTTCACGAAAAGCCTGGCTCGACAGCTACACACATGGCCAAATCAACCGGCTGCTAATGGACAGCGATGCTCAAAACATCACGATGGCCGCTTGCCTTAAACCAACTCCGGACCATCTCAGGGACTAATGAACAGCGACGCTCAGTCCAAGAGTCTACTTGGCGATATCAAGCGTAGATCGCAGCAATTCTATCTGATATATGAGGCAAGCTCTTCGCTAGATTATTGGCTCTTCGACGTATTGTTAGTGACAGCGTTTTTGTGTGACATTCCACGGCCTTTAGCGCGTAGGCCTCCGCTTGATCCATTTGCCGCTGACACGCAGAGGCGGTAGCGATGGTTAAGTAAGCCTTCCTCATATAGTAACCACGCCGAGGCTCACGTCGAAGAGCTTCAACCGCCTTGATAGCCAGTCTGACTGCTTCCAAATTATCTTTGGCATTGAGCAACGCGGAGGCACTATGTTCGTATTGCTGTCCTAGTGGGAAAGGCATTTTCCCTGCAAACTCGTCCGGCTGGCAGACATTGGATCGAGCCTCATCAGCTTGAGCTAGTATCGCTGATACCGCCTTTTCTCCCTTCGTGTGAGCGATCGACTCCGCCTGCACTGTCAGCGCAAACACCCGCATAGTCCCCTGCTCTGGTTCGAGCTGAGTGACTTGTGACAATGTATTGACGGCATCCTGATGGCGATGCAAGTCCTGATATAGCAGAGCCTGAGCGGTCCGAGACCACAGTTGAGCCACATGATAGCCTGAACTATCCGCTTGTCGAATCGCCTCAGAAGCCACCGATTGACTAAGAACGGCATTGTAATGCCTCGTAATGATCGAGAAATGACTGGCGACCATACTCGCGAGCATCTCATTCATTCGGCTAGGGGACTGAAGAGCCGCCTGCGTACACTCGCCATACAATTGAAGAGCAGCATCGCGATCCACAGGATTGTCAGCTGCGAGCAACTCCCGCAACCGCTCATATCTGTCAGCGACGTGCGAAACCTCTATAATCTGGCTCGTCGGCGTGAGTGTTGCGGCTCCCACTGCAGTCAAAAATTCTCTTTTTCTCACGATTTGCCTCCCATCTGGTTCTGGCAGCTGACGTTCCGTTCGCCACGCCCGAATCAACTGCCTGCGGTCGTATGCGTCCAATGACCAGCGTGATAAGACACTCTCAAGGGTTGAGTTATGAGGAAGGGTCTCACCACGGACCCATAATTGCAGCGTTCGACGATGGATTTGTAAACGTTCAGCCAACCTCCCTATAGTCCAGGGAAGATGATCAGGATGACCCCAACCTTCCGAAATTGCAACCCTCATTACATCACTGAACGCCTTCACCCCAAGGCGAATATAACAGGTTAATTTCAGCGGGTCGAGGCTCGAAGAAAATTATTCACAAGTTTCACCCAAAGACCTCACCAATATATCCCCAGGCTGTGCTTAGCCTTGATCAATAAGGAGACTTTTTTGGGAAAAATAGATCTTATAGATATATGCAACTAGAATAAATTGTTCGAAACACGCTACAATCAACGCCGTGGACCAACTCATACCGACAGACAAAACCGTGCTTAACGAGATACCTATTCGTGACATCAAATTGGATGGCTTGGGAAAAAATTCGCCAAACGGAAGCTACGTGGTGGCGATGCCTGACCCACTGAGCGAACGAGGTACCTTGTTTATATTTAGGTCCTATGCCGAATACCAAGCCGCCATTGAGGCGTCGGCTTCGGACAAAAGAGTTGGCATCGATCGTCAATTCACTCACTACTACCATAGGCTCATATCATTCGAACGATATGATGACGCGGTCAGAGCGTTGATCGAAAATTCTTGTACTCTTAACCAATCATGACCCGTGTTGCACTTATCTCTATTTATGTTTCAAGTATGGAATTAAAAAGCCATCAATAAGCGATAGATTCATGAATGAGTACCCACGGATAAGACCAACTAACGGCTATCTTAACAGCCTGTTGATTTAGCCCAGTGTGTAGCTATCGAGCCCGGCTTTCCGTGATACGCACTGACGACGAGGCGAGCGTCAGGCGGTACGCGACCGAGGAGAGACTTTTCGTGGTCAGGACCTTTCACTGAAAGAACGGCCCATAGATGCGTGCTGGGCTAGATCAACCGGCTGTTAAATGACCTGTGACGGAACCGGGGGCTGGTGGCTCACAAAAACGAACTTCGTCTGGACCGCACTGAGTACAATTTACTTGCGTGTAAGTCCATACTATCCTTACAATATAGGTCCATGGTCGCGCAAAGCACGTTTAGTCATCGTCTCGCAATTCTAGATGATATCCCTGCCATTGTTCATCTCATGAAAGCCTCCATTGCAGAAAACATGAAGGCCTTTTTATCTAGCGCGGAAATTGAAATCGCTCAAGCAACCATGGGTCTTGACCAAACCCTTATCCGCGACAAGACGTATTATATCATTGAATATCGCTCTACGAATAAAGCCGTGCTGGTTGGATGTGGAGGTTGGAGCTTCCGGAAAACATTATACGGGGGTGACCACTCCCCTGGTCGCGATGATAGTCTACAAGATCCGCTGTTCGAACCAGCTCGAATTCGAGCCATGTATACCCATCCTCAGTGGACGCGCCAAGGCGTAGGCTCTTTACTATTATCCATTGGCGAAGAAGCCGCCCGGGCAGCAGGATTCCTAACTATAGAACTTGGTTCAACCATTCCCGGAGTGCCCCTTTACCAATCCTGCGGCTATATTGAAGTCGGGCGAGATATCCATTCCGGTCCCGACGGGATTCAAAATGTTATTGTCCGTATGAGTAAACGCCTAAGCTCAGAATAACTGGCCCTGGTGTACCCAAGTCCAACAAGACATTGTCATTTCGCTCAGCCGCAATACCGTCCGCCTCGCCGGGTACCAGCTAGGGCGTGGCTTTACCCTCCGGCTGCGGAGATGACGCCGTAGCCCGAGGGTGTGAAGGATCGGCCACGGACGATGGCCTGCTAGACGTGCCCCGCCGTGCGGCCCGAAAGGGAGCGAAGCCACCGAACCGGCACAAACGCGGGAAACAAGTCAGAACGCAGATCGGAGGGTAAAGACACGCACCATGGGAAAACGAGGCCCTCAGACCTCAGAGAGGTGCACCCCCGTCGTTGTCCAAAGCTCAGGAGGCATTGGTGAACAATCGTATACTTACAGCAGAAATCCCTTGGGTTGAGGTTCACCCGGTCGTTGTCCAAAGTTCAGGAGGCATTGGTGAACAATCGTTCACTTACAGCAGAAATCCCTTGGGTTGAACCGAAGTTCCTGCTTCTACGCCGGGCTATGCCCGGCTGAGCGACCACTTGTTGATTCTTACAGAATCAACAAGTGGGCTTTGCTGTATCATTTCGAGTAGTCACGATACCACCCGGTTCGTTCCATACCAGCCGGGCGGAAAATGAGGCCCTCGGTCCTCGGAGTTGCACCCCCGTGGTTGTCCAAAGCTCGGGAGACATTGGTGAACAATAGTATACCCAGTTCCGGCCCACGCGTGTGGTGATCAATAACCCTCATCTTCACTCGCTCATAAGGAGCAAGGTCCTTAACCTCCGCTGTATATCGCTCTGCGCCTAAGATAAAGGTTACTGGTTGCGTAGTATCAGCCAGCGTTGTATTCCTATAATAAGCAGAACGGGTGGCAAACGTCATCGTGACCAGTCGCTGTCCATAGTCAGCTGGACTGAAACCAAACTGCTCCGCACATGCGCTAATTATCGTATTTCGAGTATTCGTAGCATGTTCAGTAAAGAACCATGCTGAGGCAAGTCCAAAATTAGTAATGACGATGCTTATATTACGACCATCAAGACCAGGATCTCTCGTGAGGAGATTCCTATCCCCGTTGAGCATATGAGCGTCAGGTACATTGTCACCATTTAGATCGATATTTACTTGATGTATCACCGGATGCACCAAGGCGGTTGGATCCCATAGTTGAAAGGCAACCTCCAAAACAAATGAACGCTCTGGACCACACAAGCCGGCAGGCACTGGCGTTGTACGTACACCAACCGCTTTAAGATCTATCCTCGGATTGCCTGTACCGGGTACAGGCGAAGGCTGACGTTCGCTGGTCGCCATAAGAGTAAATGCTCGATTACCAGCAGTACCCATCCCGGTGTTGACAAGACGGACAGTAGCTTGATCATTTCTCCTAAACCTGAGCGCTCGACGTCCCCGCACTCGAACCCGGGATGACTTTCGGGGTAGAACATACCAAGGCACACTTAGTTCTTCTTCATCATTATAAATCATGATGTGTCCGCTGAACTCATTCGCTGACAGCCCCGTAGGATCATTACCATTGCGTCCGGAGTTCATAAGATTGTTTGGGAGTCGGTCAGCAAATATCGTCAGCGTGATCGGTAGGGTACGGGAACTTTGGGCGGGAACAAACACCGAGCGCCGCACAAAAATCCTGACCGCACCATCATCAGGATCAACCTTTGATCTAAAAACCGGGCGTATATAATACCACCGATCCTGAATGGATCGATTCACGATACGTAACCTCCGGCCTAAGGTTCGTCGCCGAGCGACAGGGACATAGCCAAAATCAAGCTTTGCCTCCTTATCTACCGGATTGAAGGCCAGAGTTTGACCCCAATATGCCTGCAGTACATCTAATTCACCAGCCCCCATTCGACTCAGTGGCGCATCCAAACCAGTTATATCTTGGCTAAGCTCCGAGCGGGCATAGTTTTGAAGCTTGACCTTGACTTGCCACCATTTCAACTCCGGCTCATCACTCCACAGGAGCGCTGCTGCGCCGGCAACCATCGGCGATGCCCCCGAAGTCCCTCCAAACGGTGTGTTCGCGGTGCCAGTGCCAACTTCGGCGGACAGGGAAGCACCAGGGGCACTAATATCGGGTTTCAGGCGGTTATCAATTTGTGGGCCTCTGGAGGAAGATGCCACCATAGAGCCTGCCAACAACACGCCAGCGCTCGGATCAAAACGTACATCGACAATCGTATCCCGAATGAAACCCGCAATGTCCTCGTCAATAATAAAGCCCGGGATGCTGATTGGCTCCCCACCACCAAAGCCCCCGTCAAACGGGCTACCTGGGGCCACGAGACCAATCAGCCCGAGTCTTCCACCAGCCTCTTGAATATGGCGAATTTTTGCGGTGAACGAGCAATCACCTCGATCAACCATCACCAATTTTCCTACAAGAGCGCCACTAGCAAAGGCAGCACATCCGCGTAGATTCCCTCCAGAGCCATCTCCATATTGCACCTCGCCTTGGACCACCTCCGTTAGCGGAGCGGACCAAGATTGATGAACAACAAGATAAGCGCCCACAACAGCAGATGGGGAGGTGACCTCCATGAGGTCTTGGACCGCAGAAGGCACATGAGTTTGACCAACCGCCAGCGCAGACTTTGTAGCCGCTGGCGTACTCAGTACGTAAGGCCGGTCCCCGCCATTGCCAGCCGAAGTTACGGTAAGGATACCCAATCTCGCCGCATTTTCTACTGCGGCACTCAAGTCATCATCAAACGGCTGACCATACTGCGAACCCAAAGATAGATTGATAATATCTACGTGATCTGACGGGTCACCATCCCCGTTAGGATCAGCAGCAAAGTCCATGGCCAAAATGAGGCCAGTCCCCGAACATAAGGGGGTTGTGGCGGAGCACGCCTGAAGAGCATACAGCGAAGCCCCTGGAGCTACACCATTAACACCTCCAATAATATCAGCCACATGTGTTCCATGGCCTTCCTGATCTAGAGGATCAGGATCCGGCGCTAACGGTCCGTTAGGCCACACCGAACCTACAAAATCATAGCCACCAATCACCTTTGAGGTTGGGAAACTACCCGGCTCGATGATGTTCGCATCATTCGCGGCATACACCTCAGCCTGGCCTGATCCGCCGAGTGACACATGGTGATAATCAATGCCGCTGTCGATCACCGCAACCGTGACCCCTGAGCCATCAACATTCAAGGCTTGGACAGCGGTCGCTCCTACGTAAGGGATTGTGTCCTGGAGCGCCAGTTGGTACGTCCCAACCGGATGCAATGTGCGCACCGCTGGATCTTGCGCAATGGCGGCGTAAGCATCCGTATCGACCTTCAAAAAGACCATATTGAGGACCTTCCTCGCTTGGCCCAATAAGGTCACGCCTGGCTCAGCTAGACATCGACGTAGAAACTGTTGTTGCTCAATGACAATAGCCACCGAACTTGTTGTCACCGGGTCAGAAGTGAGTTGAGCAGCTACCACCGTTTGCCCACTGATCGCTAATGTCGACAATGGCCGGCGCAAAGCCCCTCCGTGCACAACCTTCTCGATTGGCGAAGAAATCCGCCGAGCAACAGTTATTTCAGCAGCCTTCGATATAGTTGATGATGTCAAACAAACTATAGCCAAAGAGAAAGCCACAAACCACAGCCACCAGAAATTTTTGGGCATGAGGCTCGATACCCTCATCACTGCCGAGGCATCAGACAAAAAGAAATAATGGTAAACTAAGAGGACAAGAATTCATCTGCTTGCGTTAGCAGCCGGTTGATCTAGCCCTGCACGCATCTATGGGCCGGTTTTTCCGTGAAAGGTTCTGACCACGAAACGTCTCTCCTCGGTCACCTACCGACCGGTACGCTCGCCTCGTCGTCAGAGCGTTTCACGAAAAGCCGGGCTCGATAGCTACACACCGGCTAAAGCAGCAGGCTGCTAGAACACACTGATTACCCGCCTACATCACAACAACTAGCAGGCCATCGGAAAAGTGGGATGGGTGATCCGCGAAGGATCTTTTCCGTGGAACGCTCTGGATGAAGAGGGCGCATACCGGGCGTATGCAACCGATGAAAGGCGAAGACGGTCCGGACGTTCCACGGAAAAAGGACCCGCGAAGCGCCTAACTCACTTTTCCGATGGCCTGCTAGAACCCGTCAAATTTATGACTCACAACGATGGGTTTGCAGCGACATTATTCGCGCGCGAGATGTGTTTGCCACTCTTTGTCCCACCGCTTCACAACTTTCTTGCCAACGCCTCCAAGTACTTGAACCGCCATTTGCAGCCGGGAACGTGCAATATCTCGACCCATAAGCTCCAACACATCAAAGAGCGAGGGCCCAGTGACCCGTCCGGTAAGTACCAGAAACATCGGGGGGATAAGTTTGCTTAATTTGAGCCCCTGGAAACGAGCAATATCTTCAAACGCCGATAGTAGACTCGCTCGGTCCCAGGGCGAAACCGCATTCACCGCCTCATACGCAAAATGCATGGCCTGAAGAACTTGTTCATCAGAGCTTGCTACCTTGCGAATCTCATCCGCATCCAGGGGCAGGAAGCCCGCAAAAAAGTGTCCAGTGAGCCCAACAAGATCGGTCAGCTTGACCGTTCGCGACCGAGCTAAACGTGCGATGGCTTTCAAGCGCTCCGGCTCAAGCGCCCAATCTTGAACCCTCGCCAGCCAAGCCTCATCCGTTAAACCTTCCCGAATCCAACGAGCATTGAGCCAATCCAACTTGCCCAAGTCAAAAATGGGTCCCCCTTGAGATACCTCATTCAACACAAACTGCTCAATAGTTTCGGAAATAGAAATCCGTTCCTCACCACCGTCAGGGATAGTGAGCCCACCGGTCAGAATCGCTAGATAGTTAAGCAATGCCTCCGATAGATATCCCATCCGGCGATACCAAAGAAGAGAGGTTGGATTTTTCCGCTTACTTAGCTTACTCTTATCCGGATTGCGTAACAGCGCGAGATGGACAAATTGCGGAGGCTCCCATCCGAAGTACTCATATAGAAGTAGATGTTTGGGCGCCGAGCTGATCCACTCCTCCCCACGAATGACGTGACTGATACCCATCAGATGATCATCCACCACATTGGCCAAATGATAAGTGGGAAGACCGTCAGCTTTGAGCAACACCTGCATGTCGACCGTCCTCCACTCAATTTCGATGGGCCCACGCACAGCGTCTTGCACCACGCAACGGCCTTCGCGAGGCACCTTCATTCGTACAACACTGGGCTCACCCTTATCCAGTCGAGCCTTCACCTCATCCGGCGTGAGGCCGATGCATCGACCGTCATAGCCAAAATCAGCCTTGGCCTTCCGCTGGGCTTCCCTCAGCTCAGCCAGGCGGTCCGCAGAGCAGAAGCACCGAAAGGCATGACCGGTATCGAGAAGCTTCTGGCAGTGAGCCGCATATAGAGCGCTTCGCTCACTCTGCCGGTAGGGACCATGATCGCCACCAACATCCGGGCCCTCATCCCAATCTAGCCCCAACCAGCGCAGAGATTCGAGAATGGCTTTCTCAGACTCCGCTGTAGAGCGGACCTGATCCGTATCTTCGATACGAAGAACGAACTGTCCTCCATTTTGCCTCGCCACAGCGAGGTTAACGAGGGCAATATACGCGGTCCCCACATGGGGATCACCGGTTGGTGATGGCGCAACACGGGTGCGAACAGTCATCATGAACTCTCGTGGGATCTCTATCCACATTCACGAGCCGGAGTCATCCGTATAGGTCTCGGATAAAGAAGCCATCCCACAGAGCGTACAACAAGACCTAATTCAGCAGAAATCACTTGGTTTGAACCCAAGTTCCTGCTTCTACGCCGGGCTAGGCCCCCTGCGCGACCCCTTGTTAATTCTTACTGAATCAATTCGAGGGGGCTTTGCTGTAACCACTGGAACAGGTCACCAAGGAGGAACTTAGCCCGGCGTGGATGCCCGAACTCTCCCCCAGCTAATATTCTGTATACTCGGTAGCAGACAAGAAAGGCCGGCTACGCTTCGTACATGTATTTCCATCTGCTGAGAAATCGGGCTAGCACTCATACAACCAGCGAGAGCAGATATTAGCAGCCTGTTGATTTAGCCCAGTGTGTAGCTATCGAGCCAGGCTTTTCGTGAAACGTTCTGACGACGAGGCGAGCGTACCTGGCGGTACGCGACCGAGGAGAGACTTCTTGTGGTCAGGACGTTTCACGGAAAGACCGGCC
>JAHQVK010000182.1 GCA_019634385.1 Myxococcales bacterium
GAGTTGACCCCTGGTTCCTGCTTCTACGCTCAGCTGAGCCTCGCTGCGCGAGCGTTGAGCGGAGCTAGATGATCAACTCAAGTGTCCGGACCACTAGCAGGCCACCGGAAAAGTGAGTTAGGCGCTTCGCTGGTCTTTTTTCCGTGGAAGGTCTGGACCGGCTTCGCCTTTCATCGGTTGCATACGCCCGGTATGCGCCCTCTTCATCCGGAGCGTTCCACGGAAAAGATCCTTCGCGGATCACCCAGCCCACTTTGACGATGGCCTGCTAGACGTCTCTCCTCACTCACGTACCGCCTGGTACGCTCGCCTCGTCGTCAGAGCGCTTCACGAAAAGCCTGCCTCGGATACTACACACATGGCCAAATCAACCGGCTGCTAGCCTAGGGCGTGTCTTTAACCTCCGGCTGCGGAGATGACGTCGTATCCCGTGTTTGTGAGGGATCGGCCTCGGAGGACGGAGGGTACTGGATGTACAGGTCCGAGGGGTCCGAAAGCGTTACGAAGCCACCAACCCCTCACGTATGTCGGAAACAAGTTAGAGCGCGGTCCAGAGAGCAAAGACACGCCCTAGTCTATAGAGCGTCGATATCGCCAGGAGGAGACGTTATGCCAATTGTACTCATCTGACCAGCGTCCACGAGATCATGAGCCACTGAGCCCGTGGTAGTGGTCACCCCGTCACTATAGGAAAAAGGCTGATTGAGCGCATCAACCCCACTGGTGCTACAGCTATTGGTCGGTGCGTAAGTAATCGCCAACTTCGAAGCTTCAGAGATAAAATAGCCACTGACTTCATCCCACACTAGGCACTGTCGCTGGACAACATCTTGAAGCACATGACTATTTCCTGGGCCGGCCCAGTTGCAGATCATCCCTTGAGGGCGGTCCGGATCTTCCTGCACCCGAGGGCCATAGCCAAAGTAAGCACAACCGGACGGGGAAACATCGTTCGAAGCGGCACCTATTTTCAAACCAAGTATCCGGGAGTGACTATCCCGGCCTCCGGCTTGCCAGGCAAAGACATACTGGCCACTGCCAGATTCAACATTGAATTGAAATTTCGCCACATTGAAATTGTTCACCCACCCCAGCGAACCCCGCATTTCCGACGACTTAGCATCCAACGTATAATTGCTATCACTAAGCCAAGGGCGTAACTGTGTCCCACAGAATTCAGCACTACGAGCCTCATACGAGATAACGGAGTCAGTGTTGCGAAGATAGTTTATGGAAAAGGCCCGAGTCATACCGGTTGCACTCGGTCCGCAGCTGTGCGTATTCCCCGCGGTAGATTCCACAAGACACGAGATCTTTCCTCTGTAGCTCGTGTCATTACTTCTATGGCGTAGCCGACATTTGATTCGCACTGGACGCTCACTGGGATCCAAACCCTCTGCTATGAGTTCACTCACATAACTATTGTCCACCCATTTTATGCTTGCCTTGGATACCGTAACCGGTACATCTTGTTGCTCAAATCCAGAGGCCACAACCTCTGTTAGATCTAGATCTGCACCATCACTGACATCTGGTACCGTCACCCCCGCTTGGTTTGCATGGCACATGAGACTTGCCATGGCATAGATTCCTGTATCTACTTGAGCTTCTATGCTTGAAACCTTCGAGTTAAGCACCGCCGCTGCACATGCTTCATCATTTTGATACTCACGCCATATGCCCACATCACCGGTAGGCAATCGTCCATCCCCATCGGTATCGTTTGGTGTGTTGGGTGGATCATTATCCACCCAGTCCTCGTCAGTGGCCGGCGCATCGGGATGATTGGTATACGTGATAGCGGGACCATAACAACCTATAGGTCGCGACGGCCGAGGGGCCACTTTGAAGTTAAATCGACAGTCCTCGGGCAGTGTTCCGCTAAGCATCCTCTGAAGCACTCTTCGTTTAGCAGCATAACTACCCCCACTCGCTACACTCATGGCCTGACTCAATCGGCTAGACCGAGTGGGAGAGGCTAAAACGAGATCACGAGGAAAGGCCTTCGTAAGTGCAGACTCTAAAACGTCCTTTAAGTCGTTTGAATGGAGCTCGTCGGGGATCGATTCTATCTCACACCCAGTGGTGGTACCAAGCCCAGCTATTAGACCAACAGTAAGCAAACAACTTCTAAGAGTCATCAATAACTGGCACAGGCGCCTTCTGGCTCCAATATCATGACTAAGGTGCATGCCCTCCCTTATCGGCTGAACCAGTTCTAACAAGAGATCGGTATAATTAAGCTTTGTGCAGCAGGCACTTGGGTTGAACCCAAGTGATTTCTGCTGTATTGAGCTTACATAACGGACACGTCATCGATCGCGCCGGGCCTTAAAGACACGCCCTACGGTCTGTTACAACAAGGGTGACCCTTGAGTACTCCCTTGACTGTATCCACCCATAATGCATACCCATTGGAAGATAGGTGCAATCCATCCGGCGCAAACCATTTTTTGGGAGGTGGCTTTTCGGTTAGCATGCGAGACGCCACGTCTATATAGATAAGCTTGTCATCTCGACGGCAACTATCTCTCACCAGCTTATTGGCCATCTGGGAAGTAGTCCACTCCGCCCAACGCTGGGGAGATGGCTTGATGGAAATAAAAAAAATGGGTATATCTAATCCACCGACCCGAACACGCTGAACCAAACGCCTCCAATCCCTATACACCCTCTCGGGCGTTTTTCCTGCGTGGATGTCATTATCTCCTGCGTATACAACCACCGCCTTAGGATGATAATCGAGAATGATATCTTGAGCATAGTGCACTACATCATCAAGGTGCGCTCCCCCAAAGCCTCGCCTGATTGTCACCAAGGATGCCATATCCTCAGCTAAGGTCGTCCAGTACCGAATAGTAGAACTCCCCACAAATACAACCGGCGATTGTGGAGGTGGAGTCTGCTTATCCTCGTCTTTGAACTCAGCGATGGTCGAATGCCAGCGCCAACTCGCGTCATAGCCCCAGCATTGGGTTACTCTGCCCAGCAAAGTGAGCCAAAAAATGATCCAACGGGAACTCATCAGCACGCAGAAGACTCTCCCATCTACACGAGCTTTTCATCTATAGAGCTAAATGGCTACACCTTCATCAGAGCAGCCAGCGCCTGTGCAGCATTGCTCCAACGGTCTGCCGGATCCCGGTATAGGCATCGCTCGATAAAGGCCGCCAAGCTTTTAGGTAAAATGGTATTCCTGGATTGTAACGGCGGCGGACTCTCCATCATAAAACTGCGAGCCCTTTCAGCCATCGAATTGCTCGGCCACGGAGGCAAACCGGTCAGAGCTCTGTACATCACTGCCCCCAAAGACCAAATGTCGGATCGACCGTCGATCGGCTCCCCCAACGCTTGCTCTGGGCTCATATACTCCAATGTCCCCTCTACTGCTGGGGAGGTATCGGTCAGGGGTACCGCCAAACCAAAATCTAGAACTCGAACTTGGACACCCGCCGGATCCGTCACCAAAAACAAGTTGCTAGGCTTAATATCTCGGTGGATCCATTCTCGTTCGTGGATATATTGAAGTGCTTGTAAAACATGGACAGCCATCCATTGCAGCTCCGCCGGTGACACCAAACGATGAGTGAAGAGCCGTTCAAAACTCCAACCAGAGAGATATTCAAAGACAAAACAAAAATCACCACCCTCAACAAAGCCCGCATTGACCATCTTGACGATGGCGGGATGTTGAAACGAGCGATACGCTTCTAGCTCATACTCTATCGCGACCGATAACTCTGGTCGGGTATTCATGAGCACCGCAGGTATACACTTTACCGCCACGTATATTTGGGCCAGCGGGCACCATCCCAAACGCACAATCGCGACCCCTCCACGGCCAATAATTGGGCCCAAGGTATACGACGATAATGATAGCCGAGGCCTCAGCTCCGGTAAATACGTCCCATCCTCAGTGAACCCCAACGCCTGAGGCGCGAACACACCTGGATTATCCGAGACCGAGGTCCACGTTGAACGCCTAGTCAAAAGCCGAAGGGCCACACCTAACGTGTCGGCCCCAATCATCTGAACATTATGGTCCTACCCTTAACTCAGCCCGTAAAAACGCCTAGCTACCAGACTAAGGTAAGGAGAGCACTCAGAGCCAAACCACCAGAAACCCCCAACATTATCCCAGAAAGAGCTTCTGCCTCTTTGCCCTTACGACGGAGATTCGCAAGCGCTTGGTTATCCCCGATGGCATTGCGATATCTTTCAGCTCGGTCGTTAGCCTCAACCGCGTAGTAGGCCCCTAATGTACCCACACCAACCGAGGCCGCAAATAGACCTACAGACGCCCATTGACGACCACTCCAGCGCTTCTTGCCCTTCATGGATACTTCAACCGGCTCCGAGGAAAAAACATCCGGCTTTGTCCGGTTAGACGCCACATAACCTCGATAAAAAGATTGGCCGTAAGGCACAGCAAAGAGCCCTTCCTCCAAAGCCCGAATACTTGCTCCGCGTGAGAAGGTTTCTGCATCGATTTGCGCGAGGCGATCCGCTCTGAGCACCAATGCGCCATCCTGCGTCTCAACCGGTACCTCTCGAGAAGCGTTTCGAAGATAGTACATGTCCTGAGGGACCAAACTGAGCGTCAGTCGCTCATTGCTAGAAGAGTGAAAGTCCGCGAACCGTACGCCGCGTTCATCCTCTAACCACCACCGACCAGTGAAGCGTTCCGGCACAACCAAAACCGATGCATTGCGTAGCCATCCCCGAGCAAGGACCGGCTCGTTTATGTTGAGCTGCGGTGGCCGGGCGTAGACCTCCAGCCGAGCATTCGGATCACCCACCGCAATATTAGCCGCGGCTACAAACGCTTCCACCTCATCATAGGTGACGGCTCGATTTCGATCAATATCGGCTGCTCCGATGAGCGCTGAACGAACCTCATGGCTAAATATCCCCGCTTGAAACCTAGACCACTCATGGACTTCTTTGGAGCTCGACGTTGCGAGCAACACCCCAGTATTAGGGTACGCCGACAAATACTCTCGGGCTATAAAGTCATTAATAGCTAGATCTATCCGAGCTTCAGTGCCCTCGGAGCCTCGGGAGGCTACCATCAGATAGGCATGACACGCATCTATAATCACATGATTCGTCGTGGCTGGGGAGCGCTCCAGAATCCGCTCAAAAAACATCCGACGAGTGAGATAACTCCCCAAAAGGTGCATGGAACCAGCCCCGTCTGCTGATAATGAGCCGTGTCCGATATATACGAAATAGAACGAGGAACGTCGTCCACGGGCTCGGGCCTTCTCGATCTTCGCAAAAAGTGAGTCAAGAGTGCGCTCTAGCTCATCCCACGATGGTGTGAGGGCTCCCCGAGCTGCCGCCGGATGCCGCCTTTGGGTATCCACATCCAGAACCGAGAGCAACTGGATGTTATCGGTTCCTAAACTGAGTAACTCGTACCACCGAGCACCGTCATCATCAGCGTATCGAAGTTGCGGAAGTTCACCCTCCACACTCAAGTTGTTGGCGACAATCACCGCATAGAGCTCCGGCGGCTCAGAGACATCCGACGCCAATGGATCCATCGTTGGCGCACCAAGCAGTACCGCACCAAGCAGCCATGCCATCGTCACTTTTTGACCTCAATTCCTAAGGATATTGGTTTGCCCAAGGGCTGTTGCTCACCCGCCACCGCCAGCAGCCGAACGGTACGCCCCAACCATCCATCAGGCACAGCAATACTGGGACCAGTGCGCAAATTAGCACCACCACCCACAGTCGCGGTCTGAATCGTTCTCTCCTCACCATTTAGATGAACAACAATATGCACCACATCGGGCCCTTGGGTGGTCACCAAAAACACCAAACGATCCTCGATGGAAACATGACCATCGTTGGCCAATTCACGCACACTCGGCGCAGTGTGCTCCGGTGAATTGATGGCCAACACCCTAAACCCTTGCAGCATAGTTTCGGTCACCGACGACGGCCCGCCTTCCCCGCGAGTTTGGAACGTCCCTATCTCCTCCGAAGGACCAAGCAACAGCGATAAAGAAAGGGCTCCTCCAGCGACAATAGTTCCTAAACCCAGGTTTCGCATAAAACTCATCTTAAGTGGTCTACGAGCCGAACCCGGCGATACGTCGGGAGCACAATGTCGAGCCATCACCGCCATTTCGATCCGGTCGATCGCTGCAGGCGTCAGCGAGCTGGCGTCGGAATACATACCACGCTCTGCGTTGGCATAGCGCTCATACAGTTTTCGACACTGCTCACATTCAGAGATATGCAGCCACATTTGAGTCCCAACAGTTTCATCAACCCGTTCAAAATGCCTTCGAAGCTGTAGCTGGCTCTTAACGTGGGCACACCGACCAGACATTTCTTCGAACTCTTTCATGTTCGGCTCATGTACGGGGTTCTACGCACCAGTCTCAACCAACCACGGTTACGCTCTTCGTAGCCTTCGAGATGACCTTGCGCGCGCATATTCTTAAAAAACATCTTACGAATACGCTCCTCACTCGTCTTGACCTTGGCTACGGAATAGCCGGTACGCCGAGCGATCTCTTTGTGTTCTAACTCTTCGAGAAATCTCAAACGATAGATCTGATGCTCCCGCGGCGGCAGAGCAGCCACTGTCTGTTCAACCAGCTGCGCAAATTCACGACGCTCAGCCAATTCTGCCGGATCATCTGGGGCAACATCCACATTCATGGATGGTTCTGCAGGGCGCTCCACAGGAACCCACCCAAAGGAAATCATTCCACGCTCTTTGCGACGAAAATCATCCACAATAAGATTCTTACCAATGGTAAGAACATAGGCCATATATGGCGTAATTCCATCATAGTTTCGCCGAGCTTTATCAGCGAATGCTCGAACGAAAATTTCTTGTAAGTAGTCTTCAAGTTCGAAAGCCGTTTTCGCGCCAAAATACTGGCAGGCTCGCCCTCCACTGCTGAAATGGAAGCCTCGGCGTAAAAAGCGAATAACTTCGGGGTAGTACCGTCGATACACCCGGCTTAGCGCCTCAGGATGTCCGGCTCGAAACGCCTCTAGCCAGGAGCGGTTGGTTTCCAGTTCATCAGACGTATCGCACATCTGAGCGGAAAGACGGTCACCATTTAGACGCAGAGTCATCGCCCTAGCTCCGCTCATAGCGTAGCCTAAGCCATATGAGTAGTACGGGTCTGATAATATCCAGGGCGATCCGTGGATCGCTGCTCATTGGTATTGGTGCTTGCGACGTTGACTTCACAAGAAACTCCGGCGCATTAGAACTACATATATCTGGAATAACTCAAGAAATTGAGCGTATTAGTGTACTGGTCCAGCGGACAGGCCGAGATGAAAGTTCCCACCATGTTGTTGACGAAACTTCGCGAACCGATCCCACTAGCGAGCACAGCTTGCTGGTGAACAATGTGCCCGAAGGTATGGTATATATCTACGTCACTCCACAAGGCGTGTCAGAAGCTAGTGATCTACCTACCAGGTCAGCTCGTATTTATGTCTCAGCTAACACAACGGCTAAGGTGGCTATCGACTTGACTGTACCGAGCGAACCAGCCGCCCCTTTGGTCATCCCCGGCATAACATACATGAGCGAAACCATCTCAACACCCGTGATCCTCCAGTCCTTCGGAACCCGAACATGTAAAGAGATTCCCACTTCTTCCGTTCCCCCTACCAAAGTCGAAATTTGCGATACTAAAGAAGGTGTTTACGGCAAGTTTGCGATCGGAGGACAAGGCACGGAGGAGTGGTATAAAGCACGCGACTATTTTGGTGCGCCACCGGTGGGTATCCGATTGGACCGACTAGCGATCGAGCTAGAACCATCCCAGCTAGCTACAGACCAGTCTAAGATATGGAAAAATCCGGTTACTGCCAGTCTAGAGAGCCAACATGGTTCACTCATTGTTGGTACTGCGCCACAACTACCTACCACATCCACCAATATCCTCGAGTTCACTATTAAAGATATAAAAGCGAGTGAAGTAAGAAAAATATTTAGTACTGGTGAGGTCTTCCTCGTATTCGCCGGCAGTCCGGTGGATGCGCCTGCGCTCCCGGCCCAAGCCCAGGCCCACATCGTATATAAATTTAGCACAACCGAAAATTTTTGATTCTTAATCGCTCTACCCTTGGGCACTTACGTAACTCCTCTTATCGCTGTGGAGTATCTCGTACTATTGCTACCATTGTGTTTCCTGGCAGTAGGCCTCTGCATTGCGGAGCTCACCCGAATACGGCGTGAACGAACCGCTCGAGTCTACGATCCCCATGACGCGACTGTGGTTCTCGGTGCCGCTCAGCTAGCCAAAACTCAGCAAGAAAGGTACGCCGCTCCTCATCCTTCCCCTCGCCGCCCCGAGGTTGATGCCAATATCTGTGACGGAGGGAGAGCCTGTGTGGACATATGTCCTGAAGGCGTCTTTTCGATGAGAAGCAACCAACCGGTAGTTAGCTCGCCCGAGGCCTGCCTCGGCCATGGCCAGTGCGTGACCGAATGCCGAACCGGGGCCATCAAACTACATCTAGGTAGTACGGAACGAGAGAAAGAGTCAGCAAGCTCATTACCCAGCTTTGCAACTCGACAGCCGGGCATCTTTGTTGTCGGTGAAGTCACCGGCAAGGGTCGTATACGACACGCCATGCGACAGGGTGTAGCTCTGGGTACACATCTAGCCTCTAGGCTGCCACCCCATAGCGCTTCCAACCAATTGGACGTGGCCGTAGTCGGTGCTGGGCCAGCCGGATTGGCCTGTGCTGCCCAACTGGTTTTCGCCGGATATGCAGTGCAAGTATTTGAAAAGGATCGGTTTGGCGTTTCTGTAACCCACTTTCCGCGCGAAAACATCAATATGGGTGGTTATATAAGCCTACCTGGGTTCGGAGGCTTTGGGGGCGGATTACTCTCCAAAACCGAACTGATCGCCCAAATGGAAGCCTTAAGATTCCGCTGCCACATCCCGGTCAGTGAGCAGAACTTGGTTACTGCGGTAAATGGCGAGCACGGAGACTTTGTCCTAACTACGAAAAAGGGGATGGTACGAACCCGCGTGGTAGTTCTTGCCATCGGCCTTCGCGGATACGCTCGCCAGTTGGGCATACCTGGTGAAGGACGCGAAAAAGTAGCCTACGAACTCCTTGAGCCGCTCGAATACGCAGGTAAGAGTGTGTTGGTCGTGGGCGGGGGCCAACAAGCGGTGACTACCGCCATCTCCCTAGCACAGCTAGCCAACACCAAAGTTACTCTCTCGTACCGGCGGAATCTACTATCTCGATGCTCAACAGCTAACCGTCTCGCTTTCGCCCGGGAAGTACAACAAGGTCGCATCCAAGCCCTATTCGAAAGCACAGTCAATCGCATCGACGATCGCTTTGTTGAACTGAAAACTCATCGCGGACCGCGAGTCGTGGTGAACGACAAAGTCATCATTTGTGTGGGAAGAATGTCCACAGAATCCTTTTTGCAAACTCTCAAGGTGCAACCCATAGTGAAGCATGAGGAGAAAGACTGCTCTGCCCCCTCTCACGAACCTCGAACTCAACCCCAGACATCACCGCCCACACAACCGCCCATCCTTAAAGGTATGATCTCTACGGATGATACTACCCTCCGTTTAGCATCTTCCCTCGCCTAAGCATCCCGAGCGTTCCGTTCGAGTGTTTACCGCGTCGCATCGTCATGCTCCTTCGGCACGCGTCACCCCTATGCCTCGTAGTCACCGTCCTCGACGCGGAACCGCTTTCCAGGCGGCTCGACCTTGTTGTCGTTCGACGGGCTGTCGACCCCACCTTGGGCGTCTATGCGCCAGGACTCCTGCTTGAATGCTTCCCGGGTGTTTTCTACCGGAGTCTAGTCTGTGGCCCTGTGCGGGTCATCATTCGGACAAGCCTGACGGCGACCCGGCTGTTGAGAGCACGCTTGCGAACCATCAAGCGGGCTTAGCAGCCGGTTGATTTAGCCCAGTGTGTAGCTATCAAGCCCGGCTTTTCGTGAAACGCTCTAACGACGAGGCGAGCGTACCTGGCGGTACGCGACCGAGGAGAGACTTTTCGTGGTCAGGACGTTTCACGGAGAGAACGGCCGATAGATGCGTGCAGGGCTAGATCAACCGGCTGTTAGGGTCGATGCCATGCCGCCTGGATCACAGACAGCGCACCATTTGCCAGATTTTGATATAAATTGCGAAGCTTGCGAGGACCGTCGTTCATCAGAAGGTGAACGCCAAGCGCATCCACCGGTCCCTCCAAAGGCATCGACCCGATCAACGTTTTGAAGAACTGTGACGATGGCTGGGTAACATCTTCCCATGCGGTCACCGTCATACCAGCCTCCATAAACTGGGAACGAAGCTCATCAGGGTTCACCAAAAAACTAAGCCCCTGCGTTTCTGCCCAAGGTACCGGATACACCAGCTCCGGAACCACACCACCAGACAAACAGATACTGTGCATTAGTAACTGTCCGCCAGGGCGAAGAACTCGGGTGATCTCTTGGGTCAATCTTCGCTTATCCTCGATGTTCATCTGCACATGCTGCATCCACACCGCATCAAAGGAGCCCGCCGCAAACGGAAGATAGAGCGCGTTGGCCCAACCAAATCGCACCCTATCCGCCAACCCAACTCGCTCGGTAAGACCGCGAGCAACTTGTAGGTACGCCTCCGTCAAATCGATACCCACCACCTGACAGCCAAAACGGCTCGCCAACGTTCGGGCTGGTCCCCCAATCCCACTCCCTACGTCAAGTACCAGGCTGTCAGAGGATAGCTTCGCCCAACGGGCAAGCTCCATCGTGGCCCCTACCCCACCAATATGAAAATGGGACACGCTGTCTAACAAATCGGAACTGAGTTCATCAGACTTAAGGCCGAGAGCCTCCAACGCTGACAAGATGCGATCCAGTATTCCGGGCACTCCATAGTGCCTTTGCACTTCGGATTCATATTCCTGGCCGTTTTTAGGGAGCATCACCTACAGGCTAGACTAGCATGCCATTCTCAACAATCCACTCGAGATTCCGCCTGATTCATGAGAGCAGAAAACACTCGAGCCGTATGTCGCGCATCTTCGCCAGCGTGATGAAGCTGCGTCGGATCTGGATGTTCAGCACCAACCAACGACGCAATATTTTTTAGGGATGTATCCTCCCAGCCGATCCCGAGTAAACCCATCGCTAGTGCCTTGGTGTCCAATGCCGAAAATCCAAAAGGATTAGAAAAACCAGTGTGTCCCACGTAATACGCAAAAAACATCCAATCGAACGGAGCATTGTGGGCAACAAACACCGGATTTCTTGCCGCCCCAAGAGACTGATGCTCTACCCAGTCTATCACGGAACACATCGCTTTCTCCGGTGAGAATCCTTCCGACTCCAACCTTGCTACATCCAGTCCATTAACCCGCATCGCTGCATCATCAAAATCCGGAAAAATGGGCCGGAGCTCAACATAGTGATCTTCAAGCGGTTGATAGGACCCTTGAAGCTTTCGGACGTGAGTCACACCGATTGAGAGCAGATTATGCATACCTGGTGTGGGACCGGACGACTCGATATCAACGCAAAAAAAATCCATAGCTGGTTCGGACTCTTCGCTTACCTCGTCTAGAGATTGCACCACAACCGTCCTAAGTATGGCGAACACCGTATGGACAATATACAAACCCTAGGCGTGATCGGTGCTGGCCAGATGGGTGCTGGCATCTGTCAGGTTGCAGCCTCTGCTGGACTAGAGGTCCTTATGCTCGACGTAGCGGACGAGATCGTCGCTCGCGGCCAACAAACCATCGAGCATTCACTCGATCGACTTCTAAAGAAGGGTCAAATAACTGCTGAGGAGCAAACTGCAACCCTCAGCCAGATCAAGGGCACCACCACTCCCCACGAACTGCACCAAGCCGATATGATCATCGAAGCGGTCAGCGAACGGTTCGACCTCAAGGTGCAGGTACTTCAGAGGGTGGAGAACATAGCCCCCAGCGCCCTTCTCGCAACCAACACTTCATCCATTTCGATCACCAAGTTGGCGGCAAAACTATCTCGACCCGAACGTTTTGTCGGCATGCACTTCATGAACCCAGTGCCGATCATGCCTCTTGTTGAACTTATCGCCGGGCTACAAACGAGCCCAAAGACGCTAAAAACCACTGAAGCACTTGCTAAAAAACTAGGAAAGACAACGGTCCGAGCGGATGATCAACCGGGATTTATCGTCAACCGCATCTTGATGCCGATGATCAACGAGGCCTTCGTTGCCCTGGCCGAGCACCTTGGAACGGCTAAGGACATTGATGCCGCGATGAAACTGGGAACGAACCAACCTATGGGACCGCTGGAGCTCGCAGACTTCATCGGTTTGGATACATGTCTTGCCATTATGGAAGTCCTACACACCGGAATTGGAGATCCACGCTATCGTCCCTCTCCCCTTCTTCGTCGGTATGTTGAAGCCGGTTGGTTGGGACGAAAGACGGGGCGAGGCGTGTACACTCACAAAGCCTAAACCTTCATCCCGCACCGCAAAAGCATAGGCAGGATTTGTAGTAAATTGCCCGCTAAGCAGGCGATATTTCCACTCGTTGCCCCTCAAATCCTTTGTATTACGTGCCTACCCCTAGTCAGACCAACGTTTGTACCGAAGGTGCATTTGTTGCTTTGCAACACGGAAACTGCTACGAATTATCATGCGCGGGGGGGGAAAAACACATGCTCGCCACCGCGCACACGCTTTACGGGAGCTCTCCCGGAAGGGATACATCGAGACATGAAGACGAAGCTGGAGTACATATGGCTAGACGGTTACAAACCTACGCAGAGCCTTCGAAGCAAGACTCGAATTGAGTCCAATTTTGGTGGAAGCCTCGCCGACTGCCCCATGTGGTCTTTCGACGGAAGCTCCACAGAGCAAGCGGAAGGTAATGCTTCCGATTGTTTACTCAAACCGGTGGCCATATTTCCAGATCCCGGCCGCAAAGATGCCTACCTCGTCATGACCGAGGTACTCAACGCGGACGGTACCCCCCACGAATCCAATGGTCGGGCCACCATCCAAGATGACGATGCTGATTTTTGGTTTGGGTTTGAGCAGGAGTACTTCCTCTGGAACACCCAGACGAATTTACCTCCCGGCTTCCCCACTGGCGGTTATCCGCCACCTCAAGGACCATATTACTGCTCGGTGGGAGCACAGAACGCCTACGGACGAGAGATAGTCGAGGAACATCTCGATAATTGCTTGGCAGCGGGGCTCAACGTCGAAGGCATCAACGGAGAAGTCGCCGCCGGCCAATGGGAGTTTCAGGTATTTGCTAAAAGTGCCGCCCAGGCAGGCGACGAGACTTGGCTGGCAAGATACTTACTCGAGCGAACAGCAGAAAAGTACAACTACTCTATCAATTGGCATCCCAAACCGCTTGGGGACACCGACTGGAATGGCTCGGGCATGCATGCCAACTTCTCCAATGGACCAATGCGTGAATCCGGCAACGAGGGCATATTCACAAAGATTTGTGAAGGCTTCGGACGCAATATTCCTCGCCATATCTCAGTGTATGGTGCCGACAACCACCAACGACTGACCGGTAAGCACGAGACCCAATCTATCGATCAGTTCAGCTTTGGTATTTCGGATCGTGGAGCATCCATTCGAATTCCGATCAGCACGGTCGAAGATGGATGGAAAGGTCGGTTAGAGGATCGCCGACCAGCTTCCAATGCTGATCCCTACAAGGTGGCGGCTGCCATTGTGCTAACGACCAAAGAGGCCTTGGGCTAGTAGTCATCAGGTAATAAGAGCATAACGTTCCGTCCTCGGTCTCTATGATTGGGGACGGATATCCTAAGCGATCTTCGTCTGCCCCAGTGCGCCGGTGAACAAGCTCGCTCCAGAGCCGTGCCAATCTCCTAACTACAGCAGAAATCACTTGGGTTGAACCCAAGTTCCTGCTGCTACGCCGGGCTATGCCCCGCTGCGCGACCTCTTGTTGATTCTTACAGAATCAATTCAAGGGGTCTTTGCTGTATACTTCATCTACGCCACAGCAGAAATGACTTGAGTTGAAACCGAAGTTCCTGTGCCTACGCTCGGCTAAGCCTCGCTGCGCGGGCGTGGGCCGAGCTAGGTCGAGTCTTCAAGCTACAGCAGAAATCACTTGGGTTGAACCCAAGTTCCAGCTTCTCGCCGGGCTATGCCCCGCTGCGCGACCCCTTGTTGATTCTTACAGAATCAATTCAAGTGGTCTTTGCTGTAAGCCTGCTTCCTATGTTCAGGACTAGCAGGCCATCGGAAAAGTGAGCTAGGCGCTTCGCTAGTCCTTGTTCCGTGGAACGTCTGGACCGGCTTCGCCTTTCATCGGTTGCATACGCCCGGTATGCGCCCTCTTCATCCGGAGCCTTCCACGGAAAAGATCCTTCGCGGATCACCCATCCCACTTTTCCGATGGCCTGCTAGGCAGTACTTGGGAGGTAGTCAGTCCCCAATATATCCCAACCAACGCGAGCCCTAATCCAAGCCCATGCGCACCTTCGACACTCTTTCCAAAAAAGAGAACATCCCATCCAAATGAAAGGGCCGGCTGCATGGTCAAAAGTAGGCCAACCACAGGAAGAGGTAGTTCTCCTAGAGCTGAACTGATGAGGGTCCATCCAAAAACCTGGCTGCAGAGCGCAAGCGTTACAAGCACCCACCAGGTTTGCTGATCAGGGATTGCCAAGGAGCGAGATTCGAAGACAGTCACCAATCCCAATACCCCCGCACCAACAAACGACACCCACAATATCCTCTGGATAGAAGTCATCGATGATGGGATGGATCGCAAGGCTACCATGAAGGCAGCATAGGCTCCGGCCGCCCCCAATCCAAGCAACACACCCCAGCGTTGGTCCGCGACGTGAATGCTCTCTCGCCCTACGAGAAGAACCAAGCCCGTGAGGACAGTGACAACCCCGGCCAAGAAGCGAGGAGAAATAGGCTGCCGCCACCAAACAATCCCGACAAAGAGCAAGAAAAACACCTGGCAGTTTGCCAATACCGTGGCGAGACCAGGACCAATGAGATGAATACTTTCGTGCCAAAAATAGAGATCCATGGCAAAGAAGGTTCCGGCCACAACAAGTCCTTTTAGGCTCGAACGAGAGGGTTTTTCCCAGCGTCTTGAAATCAACACAAAGAATAAAAGAGCTACCCCTCCAAAGGACATCCGATAGAAACCAGTTACGAGTCCATCAGTGTGCGCCCATCGAACCAAAGGTGCGGAAAAACTAATAAGGAAAGCCCCCAGAAAGACCCGAAGCACTGGGTAAAGACTCACCAACGATGACCTTGCGAACAATGTTATATGACTCCTCCTCGAGAGCGCCGTTTTCTGCTACGAGGACGCTTCTGCCGCTGAGAATCCCTCCAGTCTTGGGATAGATCACGTACAAACTCAGAAGCGGATGACAGACGTTTCGTAGGGTCTTTCTCCAAACACATCATGCATACATCCTCCAGCCAACGAGGCACATGATGTTTGGATACCTCCGATGGCCTCGGTGGTGTTTTATGCAAAGTACCATCGAGAACCTCATCTACGAGTTCTGAATCTACGGGAAGCCGTCCAGACAGCACCTCGTATAGCACAGTCCCTAAGCTAAAAATATCCGTTCTTCCATCAATGCGGGGATCGTTTCGTATCTGCTCCGGAGACATATAACTTACTGTTCCATCAATGGGCCCACTCGAAGTCAGATAGCTTCCCATTTCTTTTTTCACAACCCAACCATTGCCATCACCTACTATATCTATAGTATCCCCATCTCGGTTCCAAACTTTTGCCAAGCCCCAATCAAGCAAAAGAACTTCGCCAAATGGCCCCACTAAAATATTTTCCGGCTTAATATCACGATGCGCAACACCATAAGTATGTGCAAAATCTAAGGCTTGAGCAATTTGAGTCAACACACCAACCAACTGGTTCAGGTCATACCGGTCTCGGTAGTTCAATACTTCTCGAAGAGTATAACCGTGCACGAGCTTCATAGTAAAATATACGTGACCTTGGGTGTCACGACCTAAGTCATAGACGGGTACGGTATTTGGGTGCTGCAGCATCGCCGTGACTCGTGCCTCCCGGAGAAACCGTTGTTGGTCAACCTCACTAGCAGTGAACTCTCGCCGGAGCGACTTGTAGCAGACAACACGTGAGAGCCTCAAATCTTTGCATGACTGAATAATCGACTTTCCACCTCGGGCAATGGTTTTGAAATATGCATAACGCATCCCATCCCCCAATTTCTTCGCCAGGGGCCGATCCGTATCCTCACTGTAGAGCGTGGCGAACGTTGTTTTAGGTAACGGCGGAAATTTCACGCATTGACTCCGCCACTAGGCGCTCGGCATCTTCACTAGATGTCAAGAAATGGATTGACTACGCTCGGGACTGTGCTGCCATTCTAAATACCCCTGAGCTTTAGGGCGTGTCTTTAACCTCCGAACCGCTTTCTAACTTGTTTCCCACATTTGTGAGGAGTCGGTGGCTTCGCCACCCTTTCGGGCCCCTTAGCCCAGTACACCCCCTACACTCCCTTCGGGGCCGACCCTCACAAACACGGGCTACGGCGTCATCTCCGCACCCGGAGTTTAATGACACCCCCGAGTGTATGACCTTCAGTTAAGAAACCCATCCGGTTTCGGGCGTTTCGTTAGCGTCGGGGTCCCGCTGCGCGACCCCTTGGTGATTCTTACAGAATCAATGCAAGCGGTCTTTGCTCTAAACCGTACCCCACCGTGAAGACCCATTCCCAAAAGCGATATGTCTGAAATACCCGGTGGAAACACACCTCATCGCCCCCTTGTTAGCTGAAGCACCTTTTCGTGTAACTACAACACCTGGTCCTTAGGATCAGTCAGGATACGCCGTGCGGTTTCGAAGTCCCACTCATCTGTCCTAGATATCACTGAGATTGCGTCCAAGCTAGCCGCGGCTTTGCTCGGCCAAGCCTGGCCGCGCGGTCTTTTGAAGACTTGCTCCAAAGGAAGGAGACTCACTGACAGACCATTGCGGTCACCGTCGCCATGCCCTTAGTGTATCGATGCAACCATACGGTCCACAATTATCGCAATCAGGAGTACCGGCAAATATCCCAAAGACGTAAGAAAAGTGCGACGCGCCGTTGATAGACTCAGTTTTTTTACGGGGCCATAAGCCACCCACAGAAAGTGCCCACCAGCGGCCAAGCTTATTATCAAATATAGCCATCCGGTTAAACCGTACAACCAAGGTACTATGCTAGACACCATGACCGCGACCGTCCCCAGGCCTATATACTTCCCCGTAGTTTCCTCAATCTTATCGCGCGGAAGAAACCTAAAACCACCGCGAGCATAGTCATCCCTATACATATAGGCTAGTGCCAGAAAGTGTGGAAACTGCCAGGTAAACATGAGTCCAAACAGAGCAAAGGCTGCTCCATCTAATCGACCGGTCACCGCCGCCCAGCCCATCAAGGGAGGCACCGCCCCTGGAATTGCGCCGATCCATACCGCTACCGGCCCTCGCCGTTTAGCGGGGGTGTATACAAACACATACACCACCAGTGTGAATAGACTGAGTAACGCAGGGATAGGCCCGGTGAAGACCAACAGCAAACCACACCCAGTCGCGAAACACAAACTGGCGTACACAAGCGCTTCCCAACCTTGTACTTGCCCTGAAGGCAACGGTCGATTGCGGGTGCGGTGCATCAACCCATCAACCTCTCGTTCGCGATACATATTTGCTGCGCAGGCACCCATTGCCGTCAACCCGGTACCAACCGCAAGCATCGTTGCGCGCAACCACATCCCGTGGCCTTCCGGTTGCCGGCTGAGGGCAAGAAAGAACCCCAGCACTGCGGTTACCACAACCAGCAGGCTGAGGTTGGGCTTTCCAAGTGCATATAGAGCCTGAAGCTTTGTCAGGCCTCTAAGTTCTGCGATGTGCTCGTTTGGATACGGCACCGAGTGCTCTTGCACCGCATTCCCTTTCGGGTGGGTGGTGATGAATTTAACCGCGGTCATTTGATTCTGCGATTCCCTGTCGGACCGAAATACTGAGCAAGATACAGCAGAGACCGCTTGAATTGATTCTATAAGAATCAACAAGTGGTCGCACAGCGGGGCATAGCCCCGCATGGAAGCAGGAACTTGGGTTCAACCCAAGTGATTTCCGCTATATCCCCCGCTTCAGACCAGCCTTTCGTCACACCTAATGAGCCAACAGACTCACCAAGGGAGGACGACTCTCCTTATCTCGAGCGTAGCGCTTTCGACAGTCATCCTGTTCAGCATCCACCGTCCATGCGCAGGGCCTGTAAAGACGACACTCTTCCATGCGACGAAGGACCACGTAAACACGTGCCCGTCTACCTCAGTATTACCTATGCTGGGTCAAGTCCCGCTTTGCCCAGACATCCGACCATCCATGCTCAACGCAATTCCCATCAGTCCCGAGGGCAGGTCTTGAACGTCGGGAGCTGGTCGGCGCTTTTTCCCTATTCGACTGGAGATCCAACAACCTACGGTCCCCTTTTATTGCGGCCATCCCGGTCCGCTCTTAGAGGGCTCAACTTCTCCCAAGTCCAAACATCGAGGCAAACCAGGCAGTTCACAATAGTTCTACGCCGCTACTAAAGCCACCCTCACCAGCGCTAAAAACTTCTGCTCGTATTTATACAGCAGAAATCACTTGAACCCAAGTTCCTGATTCTACGGCGGGCTATGCCCCCCTGCGCGACCTATTGGTGATTCTTACAGAATCACTAAGGGGTCTTTGCTGTATCTGGCTTCTCGATCATCTGGCTTCTCGATCAAACTGCTGCCTCCCTTCCCCCCTACCGAGCAACACCTGCGAACCCTCGTCGGTTGGCTGACTTCAAACGAAGCGATTTCAGGCTTATGCTTGAAGCAAGGGCCAGTGTCGTCACTCAAGCAGCCAGCATTCGCATGACGTACGCTTAGCATGTGGACCAGCTGGTGATGGCCCAGCCCCTGACACACCGCATTATTCTGACACCCTATTTGCCACGGTCCCACCACGGCTCAACTGTGACACGCGAGCGGACTGCCCCAAAAAACCCTGTAATATTAAGGCCAAGAATTCGGCCCACTGTCTGCTTTAAGACGGCACATGCTATTGAACATGGTCGCCACCAGCGTATTTTTTCTACAACGTAACCCCGCGATCGTGCTGGGGACAGTCCTCGGTCTCGTTGTCAGCGTAATTGCGGTAAGCAACGCGTCTGATTCATCAGCAACCTCAAGCCAATCCCCGTCGCAACCTCATCTGGTGCAAAACAAGCATTCAGCTCTCCCTTCCGAATGGATTTGGCGAGGTAAAAGCATCCATTTTGACGACATGTTCCGCCATAAACAGCAGCCTTAGTCTTGCGATCGGCGAGGTCGGTATATGACCACTCTGGCGAACCATTTACCTCGTCCGATACTTTGTTCACGCCACTATCCTCCCCCCATGACGCCATCTAAATGAGGACATTCCTCTGATCAAACAAACATTTAGGTCCGCGCTTAGCCCCGGAACTTGGGTCTGCATAGGCACCCCACTCGTTTGACAACGGGAAGTTCGGTAGATACTTACGTAGGAGGTGGAAAGAGCTTGGTCCACATGGCCAAGTTTCTATGACTCAGTAAGGGCTCACTATCAGATCCAGCTGGCGATCCCCTACATTGTGACTGCTGCTCATGACTGCGCGGGTGCTTCAACTTTTTGTCTTTCGAAAAGATGTCTACATTGGCTCGGAGGTTTTCACAAAATCCGAACTTTTAATCGGCAGTCGAGAAAACGTGGATATTTACATCCCCGGTGATATCCACGCTATTCTTACTCGAAACAACCATGAGATAAAAATTGCCAAGTTGGGCCAAACGGGCGACCTAAGAGTAAACAACGAGGCTGTTCGAGATCTTCTTGTCACACCCAATGATGACGTTCAGTTCGGTGAATATACTATCAAATATAAGCTTGTTGCGCCATCAACAGCTCGTCAAATCTCTTCCATCCCTAAGTCAGATCAATACGACAACCCCACCTCTTTTGCGGCTAAGGCTCGCACGTCCCCCCCGGCAAACCATGTCACTCAAGCACCAAAAGTCAGATCTAGTTTTGGTACAGCTAACGACGCCCTCAACGCGATGTCGCGATCCAAAACCACACGCCGACCAACGTCGAACATAGAGGCGACTCGCACCAAGCAACCAGGAACATTACCTAACCTCGAAACATACAGCGAGATCACACAGGCCATATCACCCCAGACTTCCGTCACTTCGGATCCGCACACCGAGGTAACTTACGCGCAATTTCTTGATGGTTCACCAGATGCCACGTCGCAGATGAATCAGGCAGCCGGTGACCTCCCAAAGAGCATGACATCTACCGATCGTGCACCAAACGAGGTTCGGTACACCTCCACACTTGATAACCTACCACCGTTTTTGAGTACTCAGACCCGAACGGACAGCTCTCCATTCCTGGACGAACTCACCCAACATATCCAGTACCACCCACCTTCCGCATCAACCGAGATTCATCCCGAAGACCATTCCGTAGCTGATATTATTGATACTGAAGCAACGATCGCATGCGCAATACCCCTTGATGATATCAACGAGCGGGAAGAACAAACACTGATTCATCCGCCCCATCCATCCCACCCATCATATCAGTCTACGCCAAATCTTCCACCTTTACCGAAAACATTCCCTGTACCGCCACTAGCGCCTATCCAATCATCAGCGTTTGCCCATAAGTTATCGACCGAATCAAAGTCAGCACCGCAAAATACTGGTCGGCCCCACTATCCTAAACCGATCCCATCAGCGCTCGCTGGAGCTCTTCCTTCATCCACTGAATCTCCCTCTATCTCCACTAAGATTGAAGCCCCCCCGCTCCGCTCCGCTCCGCGTCGATTCCCAAGCTTCAACCTCAACCACGACCCTTTCGAAGAAGACATGGTTGAGCCAGATTTCTCGCTTCTAGCAACCCTGACTGATAAAGCCACTCATAGCTCCCGCGGCACCCTATTAGAAGTCATCCATGCTGAGCAAAATCGCGTCCGGCATATTGAGCTACTCAGTCAAACGAAGTCCCTAGCACCCGATGAGGGCAAGAAATCTCGGCCCGTTAAGGTCGAGTACCTGTCGAGCGGTCGAGCTCTCATCACCTTCAACAAAAAAGCTAACGGCTTTCTGGAAGATCAGCACAATAGATATACACTCGAAACCTTATCCAAAAAGAAACAGCTACAGCAACCATCCGAAGCTACATATAGCATCCAACTGGTCACAGGGCAGTACCTCACATTAAGATATAGTACTTCGACCTATTACTTTAAATACATCCAGGCTCCCACCATCCCCGCACCCAAGCAGACCAAAAGATCAGCAGTCGTAGGTCCTATACTTCGCGCGGTGGGCTCATCGTTACTGGCCCATGCTGGTCTTGCCATGCTTGTCGGCTTCTTGGCCCCAGCCGTAAGTTACTCAAAGAGTGCCCGTGAAGTCTGGGCAACCGTCGAGTCACCTTTTGAAATGCCAGACCCAATAGCAGCGGTCCCACCACAACCCACTACCTCCGAAGCCACCCCGGATACGGCTCAAGTCGAAGTAGATGAACCACCGCCCTCACCTCCTCCAGAGCCCCCCCCCCCAGCCATGTTACCTAACTCTGCAGAGTCGCCCCCCACGCAACGGGCGGGGTCACAGAACGCCCCTAAACGCCAAGTTATTGGCATCCTCAGTCGAGTGGGCAGCGTCAACCGTGGACAAAAAGGTGTCTTCACCGCGATGAGCTCAGCCGTCGCAGTGCGTGCCCCAGGTTCTGCTAGTTACCGCGTAGGGCCACTGGTCAGTAAAGCCCCGACCGCTGTGATTGATAACCAAACAATCACCCTATCCCAACCGTCACTAACTCGGGGCACCGCTGACCTCCTCCGGAAGGATGATATTTCACCTCTTGGCAGCAGTCCCGCCTTCCCAACCGGCTATTCCAGCTACGTGGAAGATATCAACCCCGATCTGCTTCGCATTCGGGGCTCTTTGAGCCAAGATCAGGTCGCAACGGTGCTCAACCGTCATATGGAAGAGATCATTGAGTGTTACGAGCAAAAGATATCAACCCGTCCCGACCTGCGTAATCAACTCAAGCTCAAGTGGAAGATCCAGCGTGACGGCAAAGTAAGCTCCATCCGCATAGCCCGTAATCTACTCGACAGGCGTTTGGTTCGATGCATGGTGAGGCGTCTCCGTACCTGGCAGTTTCCTCGCCCCAATCGAGGTTCCGTCACAGTTACTTACCCCTTCAGCTTCATCAACCCAACTACGGCATCTCTCTCCAGAGATAGATCCCTGGTCGAGTAGAGCGCGGGGGGGCAACCGAGGCCTGCTGGGTACTCATCATATCCCCATGAACAACAAACGGCGTCCCATTTTTGGGTGCAAGCAAGGTCAGCGCCGTGGCCATCACTGAGGTTCCACTCCAGGCAACTCGGTCGTCCCCACCCACTGAAGATGACTGTGCGACCGCGGCTGCGGTACAATTATTTACCGCATAGATGCGATCTTGACCAACAGTTAAGGAGCAAGCACTCACCTCAGAATGAGGTTGAAAAGTTTTGAAATAGGCTATGCCATCCACAACCAATGGATCTCGAAGCATTCGTTCCCTTTCATTTAAATACAATAGCCATCCCACATACCCGGAGCCATAAATACTCACTGGATCTATAGCCGCTGACGATGAAACATCTACAAAGTCATCCTGGGTAAGGTCATCACCGAGATTACCATTATCCCACAATACACCAACAATATCCCGGC
This sequence comes from Myxococcales bacterium, assembly GCA_019634385.1. Classification (GTDB taxonomy): domain Bacteria; phylum Myxococcota; class Kuafuiibacteriia; order Kuafuiibacteriales; family Kuafuiibacteriaceae; genus JAHQVK01. Next base: position 22,833 of record JAHQVK010000182.1, read on the forward strand.
CATTGGTCACCGACCCATCTTCTAACTCATCCGACGCAAGCGGACGCTGAACGTTACCCGTCCCAAAGTATACGCCCACAACCGGCTCGCCGGGGCAGAGAGATTCCACAACGTCAAGCCGGCTAAAAATTTTCCGATGATCTTTTGTCACCGCTAGCTGCCCCTGGTTCACATTGACCAACCGCCGCGCGGACCATGAGAGACCACCATCGTCGGTAAAAACCTTAAACAGCTGTCCGCATTCATCGCCAAAATACAAAGCAGCAATACGCCCGTCCTCAAGATAAGGCGCGGGTGCACCACTTATTGGACAAACCATATAATTAAGATCGGGGGCTTGTTGGTGATCCAGACAGCGCGATCCGAGGGATGAACACTCCTTAGCCACCTTGAGCACCAGTCCCTCATCATCAGTTGTTGCTGCCATCGCCTGCGGGGTTGAACCGTTCCACTTTGCAGTGTCCACAAAGAATATCGCTGGCTTATGATCCACCCCCAACACCGGTTCAGGATAAGATGACGGCTCATTGAGGGCCCGCTCAAACCCTACTTCCCACTGCATCTGTCCAATCACAAATCCCTCATGGACTGAGTCTTGGCCATCGGTGACCAACTGCACCGTCAATCCAGGACGGTACACCCAATCGCTCCACATGCCATGTAGTGACTGGCCGGTGTATGTTGCTACCAACTGCCCTTGGTCATCCAGCAGACGAAGGCTGTCTCCCGGTCCCAAGTCGAAGTGAGAGAAATATAGTCGCATTGCTGAAGGAACATGAATACCATCATGATATACTAGTGGCTGGGTTACATTGTCTAAAGGCAGTCCGCTGCCATCATAACAAGGTGAAGAGGGAGTGGCATCACATGACGGAGTATATTCATCAGCACATAAGCCTGTGGTCCCATAGCCGTTGAACTCCGCTAAGCCCCCCGTCCCGGTACAACTGACTGTCCTTACTTCGCCCGTCACCGACTCGTCCTCAAAGCCAATCTGCTCCTCCAAAGCCTCCGTGCGTTCCGCAAAATCGAAGAAAGGATAATGGCCACTTGGAAAAACCCCCACCAATTTTGTCTGCGAACCCACATTCATCTGCGCCAACACCGGCGAAGCCCAAGTCTCTTCCATATCCTCATAAGGTGTGCCGCTGGTTGCCAAGAGTGGATAAATATTAACATCTTCATCAACTATTCCATCTGCCATCGTGGACACATCTAAGGCATAGTACGCTCGGCCTCCCCTACCGAGAGAAAACATCAACCACGCTTTTTCACCATTATTAATAAAACCATCAAAATCTTGATCATCATGCAAAAGCTTCATCACCCCATCCAGATAATATCGATGTATGTACCGACTTGAAGGTTGACTGTGCAGTTCGCTAAGAGTGCTATTTGCTATAGTATTAGGCCGCCAAAGTTCTGCAGGGATTATGCCGGTTGTCTCTTCACCGGTTGCGGCATCAAATATGTGTAAAACACCATTATTCGTAGCTAAAACAACATAACAATTACCCTCAACCATGGCCCCTTGGCTATCTTCACAGGCGCCATATTGAAGCTCAACTGGTGCGGCATGAATCGGGTCAGCAAGAGGCCAATCTCGAATGGCTAAAGGCTCGCCAGTCAGGCAGTCTGCATCATATGTATACCCATGCAGATAATTGATAAGACGATAATAATTGCACCCACTGACATACGCATCATTCGTGGTCCATGTATCAGGTCGTACCGGTACCCACGAGGCCTCCCCAGCCCTCCATGTAACCAGGTTTCGTTTGGTCCAATATGGTGCCGAGGGCGTTGACGTTCCGAGAGACACACGCATCACTTCACCTGCTCCCCCAAGAGTTGTCCCGTCAGTTTGTTGTCCCGTCCATAGATCAACCGCATTAGGATTGGTCAACAAAGCCTCACCATCGGTAGATTTGAGCAAACAGCTGGTCACACTCGTATCATATTGACCACTGCTCAACTTTGGTGGAAATATACACATACGACGAATATTGCCCTTCCATGGGCCGTTGAGCTCAGTTTCGAAATTGACACCATAAGAACGGTTAGCACTGAAAAAATTATCTTGTCCTATGGCGATCTGAATTAGAGACTGTTTTTCTGCCGCCACAGATCCCATAATGGAGTCAAAGGCACCGATCAACTCTGGTACCGAACTCGCGTAGTAATAGACCCCTCCCCCGTCAGCAGCCGTACGCTGGAGATATATCGGATTAAACCACCCCGGAGGCCCAAAACCCAATGTATAGGTTGTAATTGTTTGATTTCCAGGTACATCACACAACACATCCGGGTGACGGGAAAAAAGATACTCTGCCGATACCCACGGGGTACGAGAGCTTGCCCATAGATTTTCCACCGGACTTGTACAGTCTTGCCTCAAAGTATCTGAACTGCCATTAGGATTACCATCAGAGAGAAGCAAATGAAAATATGATTGGCAACTCTCAGTATTCGTCTCATCAGATTCAGCGTTCATATACTCTCCGGCCTGCCGCTGGATCATCGTCAATGGTGTTCCTCCAGATGCAGGTATGCCTATGGCCGCTGCCCTGAGCTGGGACAAACTGCTTCCGTAGTCCGCTCGAACCCCCCGGAAATCATGAATAGCGAAGTCTACAGTATTATGCCATTTATCTAAGATTCCATCCCCTTTGGTTTGGCATCCCACTAGCACCGCGCGCATCTGACCATTTAGTGTGAGATATCTATTCCCACCATTTTGATTACTAGCAAACCAGGTACAATTAGTGGTTTGACCAGTGAATCCCATGGAACACGATGAATCCAAAATAAGATTCATGCGCGGTTTCTCTCCATCAATCTTTACAATATTGATCTCATCCGGAAATGGTGCGGCAACAAGGGCTACTAACATCCCCCACATCATGCTCATAGTCTCAATCTTCCTTATTCTTCACCAAAGAAACTGATAGTACTTCCAAATGCGCATCTTCCTCTACCCGGCCCAAGGTTAGTTGCACCCGTTGCCCCAAGAGCTTGAGAAGACGGTCAAGGCTCTGCTCAGTCTGAAGTTTTGAATGCACTCGAAACCGACGATAGTGGCGCTGCCTAATAAGCGCATCCAAGCCAACGTCTCGTATCGACAAAACCTCACGAGCCCCCATCTTGGTCAGCCGGCGACGTTGAGCTTTAGTGACCGCCATTGAAACCAACATAACATGGTCCTCAACCTCCTCCAACCGAGCCACAATCCTTTTTTCTAACTCAGTATAGCTGGGAGCGGTGAACGGCAGGTTCTTTGAGCGATCCCCCAGTCGGCGACGTTTAACTATCCCATCAAATTTCTGTTTCAACTCTTTGGAGGGGGCAAGACTCGATGGGAGTGGTGGCTCAAGACCAACGGCCAACATAAATAGCACAAGTATCATCTTCGTGATCCCTCTCGATCTTAACTACCCAACAACGGCACATTGAACAGATCTCACAACTGCGTGTTGAGGGAACTGAACCACAGCAAAGACCACTTGGTGATTCTGTAAGAATCACCAAGTGATCGCGCAACGGGGTCTAGCCCCGCGTAGAAGCAGGAACTTGGGTTCAACCCAAGTAATTTCTGCTGTAATGTGTATTGAACGGACCTCACAATTTCGTACAGCGTATTGCATTGACTGTTGCTCGACCCGTTCAGCCCACTGTCATCGGCCAAAGACTTCCGCACCGGATTGATTGTTAGGTACGATACCCAATCTATAGATCACCGCCTCAATTTCGCTGGTGTTTCCGCCAACAACTTCACTTCGAACTTTGCTCTCGTACAATACCATTCTGACCCTACGTTGAGAGCTTTCCAGTGCCGGAGCACTTCGAACCAGCGTTACTTTGGCGGTGTACTTTGGTGCCTGACTACCGGACCCAAAAAACTCACTCACTGATGGTTGAGAGAAGACCAACTTGGCAGAATCACCGGCGGAACTCGGTAGCAAAGTTAAGATGCGGGCATCGTTCAGAACCTCTCGAAGCCCCCCCTCAGCTGTTGCCCTTGCAGATAAAATGCGATCTTCTAGTTGATGTAGTTGGGCATCATGCTCTAAGGTCTGTAATACTCCCAAAGCGGTGATGGTCATAAGCCCAACCAACAAAGTTGTGGTAATGCTCGAAAATCCACGCTTTCTGCGCTTAGTACCTCGCTGAGAATGGCTAGCTCCACTTTTGTGAGAATTATTGGATTTGCAAATATCCAGCATTCTTTACCTCAATGGTCGTTCGTAAGGTCACCCGAGGACTTTGGTCGGTTGCGTTTGCTTCACATCCTTCCGGCACACATAGCGAGGGTTCCAATTGTGATCGCTGAACCTGAACCGCACCAAATTTTGGATTTGATCGCGCTCTTGCGATCATCTCCAAGTCGACTCTCAACCGATCATAAGTATCTATCACTTGACTTTTAGGTAATTGAACCCACTGATTGCTGTCATCGTCCAGTCTCCATATCGTGTACTGAACAACCTCTATACCATCCGCAACCTCTGAGCCACATCTTGTATTGGGCTGGGTACACGAAGCTAAAGCGGAATCTGTCGCGCGGCGCAGCGAAGGATAACCATCATCATCTGGTGCAACAAACCATACCACCGTTTCGTATGACCTAAATATATCCCCTGCGGCAAAGGTTCGGCCCACGGCCGAGGCATCAGAACGATAAGCCTCATCCTCAGTATAGGAAATTTGCTGACATCCATCCATACAAAAGCCTCGGGTACAAGCACTACTACTCGACCCCTGAATCCGCAAGGTTCGAGCCCCACGACCATTTCGGGCGGTCACCACCACAAGCTCGTTGTCCCCAAACTCTAAGCCATCACAGATGAGACCGCTTCCACTTTCGAGGTAAAGAATGGTTCGACGCTCTCCTTCCGCGAGCCGAAGTATAAAGTCATCGGTCATCAACTGCCCGTCTACCGTCGATATACTTCGGTTGTCGGTCTGAAAGCTTGCCCCGCCAGTCGTTTGGATACTTCCCAATACCATTCCATCAAAGACCGCTGCTTCACTATAGCCAACTCCCACCCCTGCGTGGCGTATATCATGAGATAGTAATTCAAGCGCGTCTCGAAGACGCTGGCTTGAACCTAACTCCCCCATGTGCCGATGGCTGTAACGCTGCATGTCCGCAGTCAAAACCAAGGCCGACATAGTTATCGCGGTCCCGATCGCCACGGAAACCATCATTTCCAGAAGAGTAAAGCCACGAACTGGATACATCAATCACCCCGATCTAAAACCAAACGCTGATCTGAAAACTCCAACACTCTACCCATAGAGTCCATCCAGCAGGCACTCACCATAACCATGCCACTTTCTGAGCGTTGAGTCTGATCTCGATGTCGCCAAACCGAGGTATCCAATCGTATCTTTCCATCACTTTCGCTGGTTTGGCTATCAACAAGATTAGTTCCATGTATCCATTGTGTACACGGATACTGCCCGTCCATAACCTTTTCCGGGGCCCAATCTCTGGAAGCTGTTCGACAACTCTTCACTGAAGCTGAGCAGTCGGGTAGTTGCTCAGCTCCTAAGGCATCAAGTATATCTAACCGATGACTCACCAATTTAACCACCGCTGACTTCTTGCGGGACATGTGACGCCCCTTAGTTCCAGTAGTATACACATTGATGGCCGCCATAGTTCCGATACTCACCACTACGGCCGCCGTCATAACCTCAATCAACGAAAACCCCCGGCAGGTCGGATAAACTATCCGAAAACATTTCGCTTTGAGCATCTATCCCCTTATACAGCAGAAATCACTTGGGTTGAACCCAAGTTCCTGCTGCTACGCCGGGCTATACCCAGCTGCGCGACCACTGCTAAACATAATGCTCACAGTAAAGTGCACGTGAGTTGAATATCTGACTCCCTTCACGCACGTGCCGCGAGGCCCATGCCAGCGTAGAATCAGGAATTTGGGTTCAAATCAAATAATTTTGCTCTCAAACGGTCATCGGTCACCAAACCTCAGTGATGAATGCCATCTTTCAATTCACGAAAGAATCTCACCGTGAGTTCTATTTTGGTACATAAGTACTATCCTCCATTTCTGGGCACTCCCGTAGCCTCTCTGCGAATGGCTTCATTCCATACAAACGTTTGTCCGGGTCCGGTGCTAAGGCATCTGCAATTAGTCGATCTAGCTTGGTTGATACCAATGGCTCTATTTCCCGCACAGAAGGAGGTACAGTATCCAATCTAAGGAGGGGATCCTCTTCGAAGGGAAGATGGTTTGTCACTAAATAGTAGAGAGTCATTCCCAGGGAGTAGACGTCAGTCAACACGTTTGCATCACTACCACTAGCCAGTTGTTCCGGGGCCATAAATGAAGGGGTTCCAACCTGCAGGCCCGCTTGAGAAAAAGCGGTCGCATGAGGCGCAAGATCAGTGTCCACCACCTTCGCCACTCCAAAGTCAGTGACCCTTGCATCCCCCCCCGGATGGACCAAAACATTTGCTGGTTTAAGATCTCGATGAATGACCCCTTGGCTATGCGCATATGCCATCGCCTCCGCAACCTGAATTGCCCACAGCAGACGCTCAGACAATGGATGCGAACTATCATTTTTGGTGAGAAGTGTTCCTAGGTCCGGCCCATCAACAAACTCCATCACAAAATAGAGCCAATTATCTGTTTGTCCGGCATCAAAGACTCGCACAATATTTGGATGATCCAAGCGGGCTACCACCCTCGCTTCAGCACGAAACTTCTCCACAAAGAGATCCGTCATGAGTTTGGGGTTGTGAACTTTGAGTGCTACCGGCCGAGCTAGCACTACGTCTTCCGCCAAATAGACCGCTCCCATCGATCCCACGCCTAAGCGTGATCGAATTTGGTATCGATCACTCAAGGCCGCCGTAAGGTCTAGGGTATTGGGAACAAGCAATGGCTCTGGTATATCTATTGTGCTAGTCGATGGAACATACTTTCCGCCAAGTTCAGCACGAATGCGTCGAGCCGTACCACGATGTCCGATGCGATAGTATGTATCCGCGAGCATCGAATATATACCTGGTCGTTCGGTGGGAGTGTGCTTACCGACAATGAACTCAAGTATAGCCACTGCTTGCCCCGCCGCTTGACGCTCAGCCCAAAACCCTAGTTCATTTAAAAATATGCGAGACTCAGAAATATTGGTGGGTAGTTCTGATAACAGTTCCAGTAGTTCTTGTGCCACAAGCCCATAATTTTCGATTTCCTCGAAAAGCTGATGTAGGAAGGTTTGATCAATATCCCCATCAACTTCGACACTCGCAAGATACGCCCGCTGACGGAATTTCTTGTGTCCCGTAATGAGCACAGCGGTCTGAAAAGCGCGTTTAGCGGCCTGAGGGCGTTGAGTTTGTTGATACACATGCCCGGCCTCAATAAATAGTCCTGCAGCCTCTAGTATCTTCGCCTCATCCAAGCTTCGACGTTGGCACCACTTTTTCACCGCCTGAACACTATCCTCGTCAGCAGTACTCACCCCCCGCGACCACCGCAAGGCCCTAGCCGCCAGTCCCAGCCCTCGACGCCGAAGTTCCTCCGACTCGAATAAGACTGCCAACCGGAGATAAGATAGGAGTTCATCCTCCCGTTTGCCAGAAACTTCTAGGCGGTACACAAGTTCAAATTGCTGACGAGCAATCTCCGAATCCCATCGACTCAGGGCCTTCATCCCCGAATGAAGTAAGTCCCGCGCAAATTGGTCGATCAGCCGCTGGGTACTTACCGGCCTCACCACGGTTATCGACGAAACCGCAACCCCTACCCACACCAGCACCGAAGCTAAGCACACCACCAAGGATGCTTCCATGACAACGAGCCAAACACCGACCGTCAGCCCCCCAATGCAGAGGAGATGCTCTTCGATATGTGGATACCCAATCCTGCGCTGGGAACTCCGGGTCTCTTCGGACCAACTAAGCGCAGCTGGGTACGCCAAACCCCACACCGAAAGCGCGTAAGGAAACGGTCCTCGCAAAAGTTCGGATAGATGCTCGATAAATGTATCTCCAACCAAAGGACCGATAGCACCAGCCAGCCCCACAATAAGACTGGCGAGCACACACCATGCCCCCTTGGCTACAGACGAAAGACGAGCAAACCATCCACCTAGCCCGCCGTACACACCAGGTAGATGTCTCTCGGGCGAGATCAACTGAAAAACTATCTCACGAAGGTCGGGAGATGGCACAACTATGCGGTCAACGATCGCTGTTGCTACAGTCTCTAGCTCTTTCTTACGCCCTTGTAGAGCGGACGATAGCTGTCCGTCTCGGTGTTCGAGGCGTACCAACTCGAGGAGTTCCTCAAGTGCTGCCCGAACCTTAACTTCCACCTTAGCAAGTAGTTTCGGTAGCGCATGGCTTAGCTTCAGTGTAAATCAGCATGGGCCGGTCGGCTGACTCAATGAGTGACATAGCTAGCTAGGGCGTGTCTTGGCTGGCATAGTTTAGGCTATGGGCCCTCAGTAAGATTTTCGATAGGAGCGGATGCAGACTAGCAGCCTGTTGCTTTAGCCCAGTGTGTAGCTATCGAGCCCGGCTTTTCGTGAAACGCTCTGACGACAAGGCGAGCGTACCTGGCGGTACGCGACCGAGGAGAGTCTTCTAGCAGGCCATCGGAAAAGTGAGTTAGGCGCTTCGCGGGTCCTTTTTCCGTGGAACGTCCGGACCGGCTTCGTCTTTCATCGGTTGCATACGCTCAGTATGCGCCCTCTTCATCCGGAGCGTTCCACGGAAAAGATACTACGCGGATCACCCATCCCACTTCTCCGATGGCCTTCTAGCAGCCTGTTGATCTAGCCCTGCACGCATCTATCGGCCGGTCTTTCCGTGAAACGTCCTGACCACTAGAAGGCCATCGGAAAAGTGGGATGGGTGATCCGCGAAGTATCTTTTCCGTGGAACGCTCCGGATGAAGAGGACGCATACTGGGCGTATGCAACCGATGAAAGGCGAAGCCGGTCCGGACGTTCCA
>JAHQVK010000183.1 GCA_019634385.1 Myxococcales bacterium
ACATTGAAGCGAGCCCTCCGACGATCGGTCCAAAACGATAGGTCCCAAGCCGTTCTCCACCTTGCTCTCGGTGAGCTCCGACTGGCCCAGCAACAACCCGCCGCTGCCTACCAGCACCTTTTGACGGTGTTGGACCTCGCCCCAAACTCTCCGCAGGCTATTCGAGCCCAATCAGCCCTTAAAGTCCTGACGCAAAGGGGTGAGCTACTCAACCAGCGGTGGTTATGATCGCCACCAAAGGCCGGTGGCCCCACCAAGTCGCTCTCTAACACCATCCCTTAACAAAAGCTTGGCTTAAGAAGACATCTGGTGGACTCGTACCCTCCCTGTATCTCAGGGTATTTGCCACTCACCGATCAATAAAGAGCCCCTCATTTCAGCACACGTACCTGATACCAGGCTCCCGTCGCTCCATTAAGGTCGCTTTGTCTCGAACGCTAACCCCGATAAACAATCGTTGAGCCGATTCAGCCGAAGCACAGCGCGAAAAAATGAACACAGAACCAATAACTTGAGGGGAGATAAGCCAAAGTGAGAAAGGTTCCTGGAGCCAGAGCGCCACCAACGTGTTAAGTCGTTCCGATATGCTCGCCTGCCCGTCGTGCGCGTCGGTGTACAGCCGGTCGCAGGAATTTTGCGGGCTCGACGGCTCCCGCCTCGTTCAGGTCTCGGAAGACCCTCTCATCGGCAGGAGCATCGAGCGCTACACGATCGACCGTGCCCTCGGGTCTGGGGGAATGGCTCGCGTTTACCGTGCTAAGCACAAGGTTCTCGACCGACGGGTCGCTATCAAGATCCTGTACGGAGAGCTAGCTTCGGATCGTCAGCTAGCCCGCAGATTCGCCAGAGAAGCCCGGTCTCTGTCCAGGATCAGGCACCAACACGTTGTTGAGGTACTCGACTTTGGACGATCTCAAGAAGGCTTACTCTATATGATCATGGAGCTCGTTGAGGGTTATACCCTCAGCTACTGGCTCCGAAACACCGCGATGTCCCCTCAAGAGAGCGCCCGTATCATCCAAGAAATCGCTCAGGGTTTGGAGGCTGCGCATGCGTCGGGATATGTCCACCGCGACCTCAAACCTCAAAACGTAGTCCTTGACCGCCAGTACCAACCACCCACCGTAAAAATCCTCGATTTTGGACTAGTGGGCTTAGTTGAAGGCAGCAGCGGCGAAACCCCTCTTACTCGACACGGGGCTTTTTTTGGGACGCCAACGTATATGTCACCGGAACAATCGGCGGGAGAAACGGCCACCCCTGCCTCAGACATGTACGCACTCGGGGTAGTCCTATACGAACTTCTTACTGGGAAACCTCCGTTTTCCGGAGAAGTTCGGCAGCTGGCACATCAACATCTACACCTGCCACCTAAACGTCCGACGGATACGCACCCCGGCCTGACCGAGATCGCGCTCAGACTCCTTGCAAAAGCCCCAGAGCAGCGTCTCTCATCGAGAGAGCTTATCAGCTCCATCGAAAATCTTCGTCTCAACGAAGAGAGCTATGAGCTATCCCATGGTGGGGCCTCGATCGCTCACGATCTCCAGCTACCACCACCATCCAACCACCCACAACCCACGCCAGCCATCCCTCGCCGCAGCCCAGTCCCCGATGGTCGCTCACCTCTCAGAGGCAATCGAAATGCGGATGGACATTCACCCGTAGCCAGCGATCCCCACAGCAGACCACCGGAGCGAGCCTCATGGAGCCCATTCATCTCAGATAGCTCGGTCTCACACTCTTCTCCTCGGCCCCAACCGCTCACCGTGGCGGTCCCCATCGACCGTGACGAGTTTTCGGTGCTCGACGGCTCTTCCACCGGCTACGAGCAACGAGGTTCAGGGTACCGGCGATTTTTATGGCTGTGCTTCGTATTGCTCTTCCTCACCGCGTTAGGGGCCGCAGGATACACGGTCTATTCACACGAGGTTCACCCCGCGCCACTTGCACCAACATCCACTGCGGAAGGGTCCGAGGCGGAGACTACTGATACACCGGTCGCTACCAGCGAGGAGAAGAACATCCGGTCCCGAAGGCGTCGAAAACGAGCAGCTGCAAGGAATCGTGCAGACTCCACCGACACCACCAGCAAGCATCCTTCTAATGGAAACAATCGGCCGCGCGAGTCCCGCTCCGTAGGGAAACAAGGCAAAAATAGAAAACAAACCACAGCAGCAGTGACGCCTACCGCCACGACTACCAGTGCAGAATCCACGACAGGTCGAACAGAAGGTGGGTCACCTAAACCAGATAGCCCAGCCTTATCCCCAGATAAGGCACCAAAAACTGATATTCTATCCTACAGCGAATTCTTAGAAATGGACGACACCCTAGCTGGAAAACTACGGGATGCAAATATATCCTGGGCCGCCCTCGAAGCGGTTAACCCGGCAGACGCCCGACAATGGGGACGATGGTTCAAAGGGCGGGTTGATATCTCCTTGCAGGAAGCACAGACCACCCAGGAAGCTTTATCGGATACAATGACCAAGCTCCTAGAAGGTGATCGAAGCTCTCTAACTGCACTCCTAAAAGTCATCAAGGAAGACATAGATACCCTACCAGACCATATTACTGAACTAACACGAACTCCACTTTTCCAGCGTTTCTACCGGTTGGAAGATCTGCTCTCCCAAACCGAACTTCCGGGTGATCCCGCAACCATTCTGCAGGCCCTGGAATCGCTGAAAGCTGACATTCGTGAATTCGCGGATGTGCCCGATGCCGATGAGTCTGACTTGGACGCATCCATCCAAAAGATTACTCCCCAGACGTCGACCACTACTCCTTAGAGCGTGTCCTCAAACTCCGGACCGCGTTCTGACTTGCCGAACCCCCACACACGCTGGATACAGCGTCATCTCCGCAGCCGGAGTCTAAAGACACACCCCAGGGCGCGTATCTCCGTTCAGGTGCGGTTGAGTTCCTTGGCTCTGATTTACCCGAATCAGCACCTAGTGTCCTACATTTGATCGGTGCCTTCTCAGTCAGTTGACTCTAACTAGCCACCTTCCAGAGTCTGCACATTCAGACAAACCAGGTACTTCGCAATAGTTCCACCCTGGCCTTAAAAACCCCGCCCAGCGCCCTAGAACTCAGGCCAAGTAATCCCACCTCGGACAACCATTCTATGGAACGCTCCGCTCAAATACTACTTTTCATCGGCTGTATACCATCAGCATGCAACCGGCCCCACAAAAGCCTAATGTGAACTATAACCACTCGTCCAATAAATCGGCTGCTAAGCAGTCTATCCTTACGTATATTTTCCAAAACCAAATATACAGCTAATGATTTCTGCCATAGAGCAGACAGCCAACAGTTTGTAGTCATATGAGCGCATACCCACATGATCGCTTGTACTCGTTGACTATCTGGCTATAGAAGGCGCGGTATTTACGCAGTGGTATGAAACTAACAATGCGACCGTTGCGAAGAGCTTGTCTACTGATGGGGGGGATACTAGAGATTATGGCCGTTTCCGCATGCTCTAGTGATGAGAGCCCACCCGACGAGCAAATAAACGCGCCCCTTAGCCGTCTTTTTTCTATTGAACTTATTTTTGAATCCGACGCCTCTGACGATATTAGAGATGCGTTTCTCGAGGCAAAGAGCCGCTGGGAGACCCTAATTGTCGCAGACGTCGCAGACATAGTGAACGTTGATGAATCAGTCTGTGGAGCCACAAATGATGGCATCGTTGATGATATCACCATCACAGTTGAATTACGTACCTTTGATGGTCGCGGTGGAACCCTCGGGCAGGCGGGCCCGGTATGCATTCGCATAGATAATGGGATAGATCCTCGTATTCCAGTCACCGGCCGAATGGAGTTCGACATCGCTGATCTCCAAATGCTGCAGGAAAGTGGGATGCTCAACATAACTATTCTGCATGAGATGGGACACGCTCTAGGTATTGGTACGCTTTGGCGACGCTCCGGCTTACTAGTCAACCCCAGCTGCAGTGAAGACAACAGCGAATGTGACACGAGTGGAACCACCGACGTTCGCTACATCGGGCAATCGGGTCTCGATGCTTGGGTCGATTTGGGAGGTGATATCAACGGTATCCCGGTCGAAAATAGACAAGGGCCAGGAAGTTCAGACGGTCACTGGCGAGAGTTTCTCATCGACACCGGTCCTAGCAACGAACTCCTCGATGGCCCGCTAGCGCTAGAATTAATGAGTCCACTATTGTCCAGAGAAAATGCACTCAGTGTCATTACCCTCAACAGCCTGATCGACCTCGGCTACCAGGTCGCTGATCGAAGTGCCGCGGATCCTCTTACTGTGATTGGCTCACCTCTATCTTTGAGCAATGGGGAACCTACGCCTATCCTACACATGACAAATGATATCTTAGACGGCCCTATCTACGAAGTGTCTGAGGACGGTCACATTCTTGGGGAACATTGAAGTCGACTCGTTGGACCAACGGGGCGTTAGGAATCACCAATTTATTAATGCTTTGGAGCACCTGTCGGCTTGGTACAGCAAAGTGCTCTTGAGTTGAGTGCAGCAGGAAGCACTTGGGTTGAACCCACGTGCTTGCTTTTACGGGTACCCCTGAAAGAACAAGGAGCTTTACGGTTGATGCTAGCTCCTGAGCTCACTATGGAAATGTTCTATGCGTCCTGCAGTGGATGTTGCACCAGCGGTTGCCGCGTCGACAAAGCTTCCTGAGGGCCGGGTGCGGGCAGTGCTCGATCTGCTGGCGAACGGCGCCACCGTACCGTTCATTGCCCGTTATCGAAAAGAGGCCACGGGTAGTCTCGACGAAGTTGAAATCAGAAGCGTCGCCCACCATCATCAGACAGCAATCGAACTAGAAGAGCGCCGAACGACGATCATCGCCACGATCGAAAAACAAGGTCAGCTAACGCCCGAGCTCAAACAATCCCTGCTCGGAGCCTCATCCAAAACACTGCTCGAAGATCTATATACTCCGTACAAAAAGCGCCGAAAAACGAGAGCTGATCGCGCTAGAGAGCTGGGTCTTGCTCCGCTAGCAGAGCGAATAAGCTCCCAAGCCTTAGACAGTCATCCCGAACAGGAGGCCTCTTCCTTTGTTAAAGATGAAGTCTCCGACATCGACCAAGCGTTTCAAGGGGCCGTAGACATTGTCGCCGAGCGCATCGCGGATACCCCCCAACTGAAAGCTAAACTCCGCCGGTTGTACGTGATGGAGGCCATACTCCACGCCAAGCTCGCCCGAGACGTGGACGCAGAAACTAGCAAGTTCAAAGACTGGGACAACTTTGCTCAACCCGCCCGAGAGATCCCATCTCACCGATATCTTGCCCTCGATCGTGGTGAGCGAGAAAAACAGCTGCGGATCAAAACAGAGATAGATACCGAAAAAGCGTTGCAAATCATCCGAACAGAAGTCCGGATACAAGCACTATCTCCATTCGGAAAATGGCTGGAGAAAGCAGTAGTTGAGGCATTTCAACGGCTGCTTGCCCCCAGCCTCGAACGGGAACTCCGCACCGAACTTAAGATACGCGCGGACGAGCGAGCCGTTGAAATATTTTCGGCCAACCTGGCCAACCTCTTGCTTACCGCCCCACTGGGTGCCAAAGCAGTCCTCGGGGTTGATCCCGGCCTGCGCACTGGAGCCAAATGCGCGATGGTCAGCGCCACCGGTGCTCTCGTTGAACATGGAACCGCATTTATCGTCCGAGGGCCAAAAGAGCAGGCTCAAGCGCGCACTCTTATTCAGCGCATGGTCAATGCCCACCACCCGGAAGCTATCGCGGTTGGGAACGGAACGGGTAGTCGTGAAACCGAATCCTTTCTTCGTGAGCTTTCAACAGATCTGCAATGGGACATCCCCATCGTCAGTGTCAGTGAAGCTGGTGCTAGCGTGTATTCTGCATCGGACCTCGCTCGGGCAGAACTCCCCGACGTGGATCTCACCGTTCGAGGGGCTGTATCTATCGCCCGTCGTCTGCAAGACCCGCTAGCTGAGCTTGTTAAAATTGATCCCGCCGCGATCGGGGTAGGGCAATACCAGCACGACGTGCGTCCCACTCGCCTCGCGGAAGCACTATCTGCAGTAGTTGAAGACTGTGTACACAAGGTCGGCGTAGATCTAGGGACCGCCAGCCCTCCACTGTTGTCTCGAGTCTCAGGCATTGGGCCCCAACTCGCACAGGCCATCGTCCGCTATCGCATTGATCACGGCGGTATAGGCACCCGCAAAGAACTCACAATGGTCAAAGGGCTAGGAAAAAAGGCCTACGAGCTATCCGCGGGCTTCCTAAGAGTCCAGGGTAAATATCCGCTTGATCGATCAGCGGTTCATCCGGAGCGCTACCCTCTAGTAGAGCAAATGGCCAAAGATCTAGGCCTGAAACTCGAGGAGCTAGTGGGTCAGCCGGCTCAAGCCCAACGAATCAATATTGAGCAATATATATCTAATGACGTGGGTCTTCCCACCCTGCAAGACATCTGCAGTGAGCTAGGTAGACCGGGGAGAGATCCTCGCGACAGTTTTGAAGCACCGGCCTTTCGAGAGGATCTGCATACGATTGAGGACCTCTCAGAAGGTATGGAGCTAACCGGTGTCGTCACTAATGTCACCTCGTTTGGAGCTTTTGTTGACATTGGTGTTCACCAAGATGGCTTGGTCCATATATCGGAACTCTCCCACCAATGGGTAGCTGACCCCAATGAATTCGTTACCATAGGCCAAACGCTCAAGGTCAAAATCCTCAGTGTAGACATCCCGAGGAAACGCATTGGACTGAGCTGCAAAGTATGACGTGGTGACCAGAAGCTGCTAAAAGTTTCAACTATGCGAATCGTCGTTACCGGCGCTCGAGGTATGCTCGGTCGAACTCTCGCCACACGTCTACATGAACAAGGTCACACTCTTCACCTTGCTCACACCCAAAGCTTCAACATCACCGACCCTCATGCCACCCATCAAGCCATTCAAGAAGCGGCACCTGATGTCGTCATTCACCCCGCGGCTTATACCGCGGTCGACAAGTGCGAAACAGAGGTAGAAAAGGCATTTGGGGTCAATGCTCAGGGCGCAGGACATATTGCCATCGCAGCCCAACGAGCCGGAGCCCGGTTGATAGCCATTTCTACCGACTACGTATTCGCTGGTGATGCCCCAAATCCGTATGTAGAGACTGATCGCACCGAACCTAGAACAATCTACGGACAAAGCAAATTGGCGGGAGAAGCGGCCATCCGCACTCACTGCCCCGATCACATTATTTTGAGGGTGGCCTGGCTCTATGGTGCTGGTGGTCCCAGCTTTGTCCATACGATGTTGAAACTGGGTGCTATTGATGGCCCTCTACTCAAAGTCGTCAATGACCAGCACGGAAATCCCACCAGCTGTGAAGCGGTCGCTAATCATATTATTCAGCTGTTAGATATACCCACCGTCGGCACCTTTCATCTTACTTCTGAAGGCGAAACCACATGGTATGATTTTACCAAAACCATCTTTGCTCTGAAGAAGCTCCGTCGTGGTGTAGAACCTTGCGGCACAGAGCAATACCCCCGACCAGCTCCCAGACCTAAAAACTCCCGGCTCGACAACCGAGGACTGAGGATGATCGGCATGCCACCGATGCCACACTGGCAAGAGAGCTTAGAGATATTTTTGCGCAAATCTTGAGGATATGCGAACACGAGTGACGGTCAGGGCTCGACCACTACAAATAACAATATCTAGCATCAGCAGATATATTCGCATCTATCGTCATGGACAACGCCCCCCCTCAACAGCCGGTGGATCTAGCCCTGCACGCATCTATCGGCCGGTCTTTCCGTGAAACGTCCTGACCACGAAAAGCCGGGCTCGATAGCTACACACCGGGCTAAATCAACCGGCTGTCAACCGGCACGACGCCGCATAGCCCAGTCCTCACCCACGCTCTACGGTCTCACCGAAGACGTTCTTGAGCTCGCGGATACCAACCGCTCATCCGCGGCTGGTGACGCTCACGCCCCACTGGTACTCGACCTCATCCTGAGGCAGCGCTAAGGCCTGGGTCGTGGACATCTCATTCTACAAATTTCTTCACCACCTGGGCCTCATGCTCCTATTTCTCTCCCTCGGAGGGCTGGGGGCTTTGGCCCTCACCGGTCAAACGACGTCCAAAGTTCGCCGTTTGTTTGCTGCTCTCCACGGCTTTGGCCTCGTAGTGATTCTGATCGCGGGCTTCGGTTGGCTCGCAAAGCTCGGCTACGGATTTCCGCCCTGGGCCGGAATCAAGCTCGTGATATGGCTTGGGTTCGGCGCACTACTTGTTCCCCTTAAGCGAAAACCCCATCTCGCCCGACCGATCATTCTGGTTGCCATCCCGCTCATGGCCGCACTGGCCATGAGCATTGGGGTTTGGCACGCCTTCTTGTTTCCTAACGGATAACAAGAGCTCTGCAACCGGCCAATAGGAATGAAGTGACGGATATGCTGGTGAATCAGAGGTCATGATTGACGCACATTGACCCGGTAGGCAACGTGCCTCCCCATGTCTGCATCCCGGCCATGGTTGGTCATGAAATTTGGCGGGACCTCCGTGGCAGATCCAGCCACGTGGGATCAACTTGCTAAACGACTTCATCATCTACGCCCTACCCACCGAGTGTGCATTGTTGCTTCGGCACTATCTCAGGTCTCGAACCTCCTGCATCGGGGCTTAAATGCTGCGTTGGAGGGGGCCCAGGCTCCAATCATTGATGAAATCTGGACTCGACACCAAGCCCTAGCAAGCGCACTTCAGCTGACTGGGGCCGAAACGGCACCCGCGTGGCAACTTCTCAAAGACCTTGAGCGCCTACTAGAGGGTGTTGCTCTCACCCACGAAGCTTCTCCTCAGTTGGAGGCGCGAGTGATGAGTCTGGGAGAACTAACATCCACGTATCTAGGGTGTGCAGCTTTGGCCAGCCGCGGGATCAACCTCACCCGTATTGATGCCCGCGATGTACTCGTCAGCACCGCAGTGCCGCAAACCGCTCTAGAGAACCGATTCCTCGAAGCCGAAGTCATACCTCGGACCGATCCCGCCGCGGTCGAAGCTCTCGCCAAAGATGCAGACTGCATTATTACTCAAGGGTTTATTGCTCGCACAACCTCCGGAGCAACCTGCCTCCTCGGGCGCGGAGGAAGTGACACCTCAGGCGCACTATTCGGCGCACTGCTGAACGCAGAGCGCATCGAAATTTGGACTGATGTCCACGGTATGTTTACCGCGGACCCTCGGCGAATTCCTTCCGCCCGACTCGTGCGCCACATAGGCTATCGGGAGGCCCAAGAGCTGGCCGCTATGGGCGCCAAAGTACTGCATCCCCGAGCGATCCAACCCGCCTCTTGGGCGAACATACCCCTGGAAATCCGCAACAGCCGGGCTCCGGATGCTCCCAGCACTCTCATCAGCACCACAGCCGGTGAAAAGACCGAAGCACCAGCGGTGATGGCGGTTGTCCAACGTTCGGGTGTCACATTGATCACCATCCAGACCCTGGAGATGTGGGGAGCGCCCGGTTTCTTGGCCCGCGTCTTCGCTCCCTTTGCCGAGCTTGGCATCTCCGTGGACCTCGTCGCCACATCACAAACGGCGGTCAGTCTGACCATCGACCGCCTTCCCGGCGGCATAGGTGGCGAGCGATTCACGGATCTCATCCAACGACTAGAGCAGCTGGGCTCAGTGCAAGTTATCCATCCCACCGCGGTTGTATCTATTGTTGGTCGCCGAATTCGAACTGTGCTTCACGAACTAGGTCCCGCCTTTCAAGTTTTCCGTGAACATCGCATCCATCTGGTAAGCGAGTCGTCCGAGGACCTCAATTTCAGCTTTGTTGTCGACGAAGAAGATGCGGAAAAACTGGTTGTTCGCCTTCACAGTCGACTGGTGCCCGCACAAGGTTCTGAACCTCTGCTTGGACCAACCTGGGCACGTCTAACCGAAAATGAACGTCCAATCTTGGAGTCATTAGGACCTCGTTGGTGGCGAGACAAACGTGAGTCGCTTCTCAGCCTGGGCCAAAACTCTCCCCCCCGCTTTGTATACGACCTAGACACCGTCCAGGATCGAGCCATGGCGCTAAAAACCCAGCTACCCAGCTTACATGCCGTGTACTACGCCATGAAGGCCAATCCTCATCCCGAAATCCTTCGGGTGATCGCTGAAGCTGGGCTCGGGATAGAATGCGTCTCCACGGCAGAAATTGCTCATGTTCGGACCCATTTAGGCCCAAACACACCGATCCTCTTCACCCCCAACTTTTGCCCGATCGACGAATATCGACTAGCGTTTGAAGCTGATGCTGAAGTCACCATCGATGGCCCCCACCTTCTCACGCAATTCCCTGAAATTTTCCGCGGTCGTCAAATAGCCCTTCGCCTTGATCCCGGTGAGGGCTTCGGGCACCACGACAAGGTGCGCACCGCGGGCCCAAACGCTAAGTTTGGCCAAAGTATTCAAAATGTTGACGAGGTCATCACCGCCGCCAACGCTCTCGATATCCGCATCATCGGCCTTCACGCTCACGTAGGCAGTGGAATCCATGATCCAGAAGCTTGGTTGGGCACCGGACGAAAGTTGGCGCGCGTAGAAGCCCTTTTTCCGGATCTACAATGGCTCAACGTCGGCGGTGGACTCGGTGTTGTTGAGCGACCAGGTCAATCTCCCCTTCCCCTCGAAAGGGTTGAACAAGGCTTAGTAGTCCTTCAGGCTGAGCTGAGCCGACCACTTCAGCTTAGAATGGAACCGGGCCGTTACCTTGTTAGCGAAGCGGGTGTCCTGCTCACGCGCATCACCCAAATACGGCATAAGGGGCCCGTTCAGTTCATTGGTGTGAGCGCTGGAATGAACACACTCATTCGTCCTTCCCTTTACGGGGCATGGCACGGCATCCACAATCTGAGCCGTCTGGACGATTCCCCCTCTGGTTACGCTCATATCGTTGGCCCTATTTGTGAGACGGGCGACGTCCTGGGGAGGGATCGACTGATGCCTTCATCCCAACCCGATGATGTTGTCGTCATCGAAAACTGCGGTGCCTACGGACGGGTAATGAGCTCAAGCTACAACTTACGCCCACCCGCTGAAGAGACTATTATTCCACGCACAATGATCAACTTGGCGTCTGATAGTTGAGGCCTACGACTTAACGTGTCACACCAAGCGCGATGAGCGCGCGCGAACGCCTCGAGACTTTGGCCCGACTCTATTCCGTCGACCTCAGATATCACGACATATCCGGATCCCTCAAGATTGCCTCGGATGCGACTCTCGTCCGTATCTTGCGTAACTTTGACGTAGCTGCGTCCACCGGCGAAGAAATAGAGACCTCTCTGCTCGCCCGCGAACGCGAGTTAGCCCATCGGATACTAGAACCCGTGGTCGTCTTCTGGGAAAGTGAAGCACCTACCTTTGTCGTCCGGCTCCCTGAACCTCACTTGGATGGCCGATATCGAGTGGCAATTCACTTTGAGCAAGGAGCCGAACTTCAGCTGGAGGGTGCGATCTCTACCCTCCGAGTACTCGAACGCTTTACGGTCCAAGGCCTTGTCTTTGCTGACCTCGAAATACGGCTGAACGAGCCCGTGCCCTTCGGCTACCACAGACTGCAGGTGGAGCTAAATGACGAGCATGCGAGCGCTCTTGCTCTGTCCGCCCCTCGGAAGGCATTCCTGCCTAATGAGCCGCGCATGTGGGGACTTTTCGCACCAACATACGCACTCCGCAGCCAACAAGGACCTATTTCCGGTGGCCTCCGTGAGCTCTCCCAGTTGGTAAACCTCACCAAGCAAGCGCACGGACACGTGGTAGCCACCCTGCCGTTGATGTCCGCTTTTTTGACCGAACCATTTCAGCCCAGCCCTTACGTCCCGGTGAGTAAACTGTTTTGGAACGAAATGTTTCTGGATCTTGAGGCATTGGCTGTCGGCCAAAACTCAAAAGCCGCCCAAGAGGCACTAAACAGCCCCGAATTTCTCAAAGAAGCTAAGCGTCTGAACGCAACGGACTATGTAGATTACCGAGCCCAGGCCAAACTCCACCGCTCCGTTCTCGAAATTCTCGCGGATGAAGCGTTCGCAGTGGGCTCCCCCCTAAGGGACACCATCGAAGCCTACGTGGAACAACATCCCCGCGTCGCGGACTATGCTCGCTTCCGGGCAGTGACCGAAACCCGTCAAGCTCCTTGGCCTACCTGGCCCGAACGTCTTCAAAACGGTGATATTCGTACTGAAGACTATGATGTCCGAGCCTATCGCTATCACCTGTACGCCCAATGGCGCCTTGAGCAACAACTCGGAGAGCTCGGGACACGAGCCCGCGAAGCTGGTGGCGGACTCTACCTCGATCTCCCCTTAGGCGTTCACCCTGACGGCTACGACGCATGGCGCGATCGGGACATATTCCTGAGCGGCGTGAACGCTGGCGCGCCGCCCGATGCTCTCGGACCTGATGGTCAAGACTGGGGTTTCCGACCTCTGCACCCAGAAGCTATTCGCACCACCGGTTACCGCTACTTTATCGAGTGCATTCAGACTCAGGTTCGCAATGCCGGCGTGCTCCGCATTGACCACGTTATGGGTATCCACCGCCTCTTTTGCGTGCCCTGGGGCGAAACCGGAGCCAATGGTGTCTACATCCGGT
Organism: Myxococcales bacterium; assembly: GCA_019634385.1. Classification (GTDB taxonomy): domain Bacteria; phylum Myxococcota; class Kuafuiibacteriia; order Kuafuiibacteriales; family Kuafuiibacteriaceae; genus JAHQVK01. The sequence goes on from JAHQVK010000183.1 coordinate 12,639, forward strand.
ATAGACACGAGGAAATCTGGGCGATCATCACCTTAGAATCGCGACGTCATGGGGCCATGATCGTTGGTGAAGACCTCGGCACCGTGCCTTCAGAAGTTCGTGAAGCCATGGATCGCCACGACATCCAGCGAATGTATGTCCTGCAGTTTGAGCTCGCCCCCGACGCTGCTTCCGCTATTCGCCCCATACCCGCTAACGCGGTAGCTAGTCTCAATACCCACGACACGCCTACTTTCGCTGGCTTTTGGTCCGATCAGGATATCAACGACCGAGAGCAACTGGAGCGAATGAGCCACGAGCGAGCCAATCAAGCTCGCTGGGAACGAGATCAAGTCCGAAACGCAATCGTGGACTACCTCCGGCAACACGGACTCCTAAACGGAGAGATCACATTGGAAGACATTATTCGTGCGATTTACCAATACCTAGCCCAAAGCCCCTCGCGTTTAGTTTTGCTCAATCTCGAAGACTTTTGGCTGGAGCCCAATCCTCAAAATGTACCCGGCACCTCCGATGAACGCCCCAACTGGCGCCGCAAACTACAGCACCCCATCGAATCCTTGGGAAACCGGCCCGAAGTTGAGCGTAATTTAAGCACGGTGGCCAACTCACGAAACCAAGTCCATGAAGGATAACTCCGCCTCCAAGCGTCCTTAGCGAGTATCCGTCCGTAGTGTTCGAGCCGACTTTGGGCTCAGATATGCGTGAACACCCTCTATCCGTAGATGAAAACCGGGGCGCCAGAGGTCGCGGACAAGGGCTTGATGTAGCTACATTCTGATAAAGTCTTTTGCGGCCTTTTTACGTCCCTCAACGTCCGGCGACTTAGCGTCCTCTACTTCCTAGATATTTAACCACGGCTAGTTTCGCGCCGAAGCCAAGTATTTAGGCACTCTATGCCATTCCTATGTTTCGTCACCGAGTTCAAGCAACGCGCCCCAGCAAGTGGCTGGAAAAAGGGTTCACGCAGTTCACTCGATCTCCATATCAAACATCGAGGGACCTCTCGCTCTAGGCTTATTCATCGGTCATCATGCCTAGTACGCTCTCCCTGTCACCCGAAGGCTTCACACAAAAGACCTTCACGAATCACGCAAACCCTTTTTCCGGCCACCTGTTAGTTAGTATGTACCCGATATAGTTTTACTCGCTCCGAACAATAGAGCACCAATTCAGTTTGAACCAAAAGCTATTACGATCATAGCCGCTGTACTAAAATAATCCGGCGGCTATGAAAAGATTCAACGTTGAACGGGGTCCCTTGGAGTGTGGGGCTGAACATGGCAGAACAACTAGTTTGAACCAAAAGCTATTACGATTATAGCCACCCTACCAAAATAAACCGACGGCTATGAAAAAGATTCTACGTTGAGCGGAGTCCCTTAGAGTGTGGGACTAAACATGGCAAAATAACTATCGTGAATAGCGTGGAATGCTTGAATACTCGGCTATGGAGCAAAGCTAGTCGTAGTTAAGTCTTTAGGAAGCGCGGGACGCTAAGTCACCAGACATTCAGATATCGCAAAAGACCTTGTCAGAGTTTTGCAACTCTCCCCAGTGATACCTTCGATATGGCGGAAACAACTAAGTCAGCGTGTAGGCTCTGCTTTTTACTCATCGATCATCATTTCCGGATATGGGCTATCCTCAAACGAACACCAGCACCCAAATCGGTTCGATAATTACGGACGGAGGATAACTAAGGAAACGAACCAAGAGTATCAGGGTAATTTCTACTTGTTTTCGATCATCAAAAAGATGATTTGCTAAAGAGAGGATCAGGGCCTGGTAATTTCGTAACGTACTATTTCGTGCTACGGTAGGGATTGGGTTCTCCAGTAATCGAGTAGTTTAGCCAAAGAGCCGGCATCCGCGTACGCGTGAGAGCAGTTACAAGTTTTCCCGGTCACACTAATTAATTATATGTTAACGCAAAACCATTATTGCGGATTCCAGCGAGTCCCAAGCGCTATCTTCATATATACTTGCCTAATTCTATTACCTGCTTGTGAGGGAGATGACAGCGCGGTGGGGATCAACGCCGACCAGACACCCCCGGCATGCGACCCGGAAGACAATACTGCCGATTGCTCCGAAGACCCCAGTTCCGAAGACCCCGACGACCTCGCGTTCTCTTTTGCCTTCGAGGATGGCGCGCTACCCGACGCTTTATCACAAAACGGTGGTGTGGAGCTCAGCCAAGAGCGGGCATTCGATGGCGAAAGTTCGGTAAAAATCACTTCCGATGGCGGCGGCTACAACCGCAATTTTATCAGTCTCAGTCTCAGTGATAGCGAACTCCAAGAGCAGCTCTACGGGCGCATGATGGTTTGGCTCGATGAACCAACCACGGGCAATGGAGGAGACTTCACCTTTGTCCAAGCCGATGGACCACCCCAAGCTCAATGGATCGAGGCCGGGGCCCCCGAAAATACCAACGTTATGTATCGAGCTCGTGTTGATGGAGGGCAACGAAACGGGACCCTCATGAGTAATTACGACACATACACAGATAATGATGGGGACGGGGCCACCGACTGGCTCACTGATTGTTATGATCACTCCACGACCCAACTCCCCCGAGAGGAGTGGGCATGTGTGGAATGGATGTTCGACAAAGCTAACAACGAGCTTAAATACTGGCTCAACGGGGAAGAAGTTACGGAGATTAACGTAGTGGAAAAAGGGGAAGGCTGCCTCGGAGATACGCAGGACGGGGAATGGACCGCCCCTGAGAGCTTTGAGGTTATTCATTTCGGAATCGAACAGTATTCGCCCGAAGTCCCCCCTCGGACCATGTTCATCGACGACATTGCGCTTGGCGAAAGCTACATCGGCTGCCCTAACTAGGCGCGTCTTCAAACTCTGGACTGCGTCCTGACTTGTTTCCCCCCTTTGTGAGGGGCCGGTGGCCTCGCCATCCTTTCGGGCCCCTCGGTCGGTGCATCCAGTACCCTCCCTCCGTGGCTAATCCTTCACAAACGCGGTCTACCAGCGTCATCGTGAATGCCAACTAGCTAGATCGGTTTTTTAAGGTCGGCACGGAACTATTACAAAGCACCTAATTTGGCTGAATGTGCGAACTCGGAGGGACGCTAGCCACAACTAGCTGACCGAGAGGGCTACGATAAGAGAGAGGCCCGTATGGCACCAAATGTTCGAGCGAATCTTAGCAAAGATAGCGTTTCAACTGCTAGCCAAGCTCAGCGTTCGATTTAACCAACCTCAAAACTCAGGTGTTCGGGTACACCACCGTCTATGACCTCGGGGCTACTACAAAATCCGAAGCCCGGAGATGCTCAGTCCCTTCCCGTATACTTTCCAACCATTGCTGAACACCCGCAACTCGGCTTTACTTTTGCGCCAGGAAGGCGGGGTCGAGATCCCCAAGGTAGGTTTTGGACCCGAGACCTTGATGAAGATATTCACTACCTCACAAGCATCCATCCCTCCCCGGTACTGTTTCTCTTGCTCACCCCTCCTGAGCTCAAGACATTTCGCATCCAAGACCTTCCAGCCAAAGCACAACAATCAGGCCTTGAGCTGCGCCTCAACCCGCTTTCTCCGACAACCGCTGACCTCAAGAAATCAGCCATCCAAGCGATGATCACCACCGGGGCACAGCTAATAGCTAAGGGGCAAACAGTAATCTTTATCTCTGGGGATGCTCTCGGACGAGGACCACTCGTTTCCGCATGTTATGCGATCGTCCATAAGCAACTGCCGGTGGACGAAGTGCTCACAACCCTCCGGCAACTGCGCGGACCTTCGTGTATATCACCCACTTTAGAAAGCTGGATTCGAGCTTACCAACAACAACCAGACCTTCAAACCGCCGGGGCATATACCGTAGCGAATACCTACCGAACATGGAGTAAAAGCCATCTAGACTCAGACATCACTGGTGCTGATCTCAAGCCTCAAACGACAGCAGAGGACGAGCTGCAAACGCCTCTTCCTTTCTCTCGCTGGACCACCTCTTCACCCCCATCCGAACACCCCGAAGCAGCGTGGACCCCAGCCGAGTCTATCTGTGTGGGAACCGTCCTCGGTGCCGCTTTGGGAGATGCGCTGGGTGCCCCACTTACCACCCAGGACGACTGGTCTCAGCTGGTTAGACGATACGGCTTGGATGGTCCCTCGGCACCAACAGCGGTCAACATGGGGTCCGAGAAGCCACCTCAAGCCAGGATATCTGGGCACACTGAAATGATGGTTGGCGCCTTGGAGACATTGATCAACGTTCGCCAGCGACGCCTAGAACTTAGCGAGACCATGGATCGACTCAGCCATCGCCTTGGGTTATGGGCTCGCCAAACCGTCGTTCATACCGAACACCCACCCAGTGGGATCGACAGTTGTCGACGTCTCGCAGCCGGCGAGACGTGGACGGAAGTAGGCTCTAACAGTACGCAGGGAGCAGCTGGACTTGCCAGAGCTATCAGCTTTGGCCTCACCTTCCCAGACGATCTACGCCGAGTCGAAACCTGGGGCGCAGCACAATCGCGCATAACCCATCGGGCACCCTCTTCCACCGCCGCTGCTGCTGCCCTCGCAGTGGGTATTGCCCGACTGACCCATGGCCGCACCTGGAACGATACCTTCTCAGAAATGGTGGCTGCCGCTTGTCGGATCTGCCCTGAAACCGCGAGTAGGATGGCCCGGGGCCTTCACGACGCCCAGCAAGGCATCTCCGCGGCGAGCAAAAATCGACGTTTTGGTACCCGGAGTACTCAAGACACCCTCATTCAAGCCCTAATCGCGGTTTGTTTGCACCCGGACGACCTTGAAACAGCACTCCGCACGGCGGTCATGACCACCGGAGATGCTCATGCGGTTGGGGCTTCGGTAGGCGCGCTCATGGGGGCCCGACTAGGATGGGGCGCATTACCTATGTCTTGGCTGTCGCTTCTGGAGCAGAAATCTCGACTTGAAGGTCTCGCACTGGCCCTAGCTGCTAGCCGGTAACCCAATGAGCTTTAACCCCGCAAATGCCGACCTTTCACTACCAAGTATCACGGCTCACCTATCGCTCTACTCTGGACCACCACTACAATCTTGTGCCTGACTGTAATGGTGGGATTCGGTGATGAAGGGACGGATGCTCTAAGGCTCCTCACACAGAAGCTCTTAGGCTCGGTAGAAGTCGAGACCGCTGTGGCCAACGCCCCGGGCGTGTGGCTGTATAAGGGTCGAGATAAGTACGGACAACCATGGCTCGTTCAGGTGCTGCTACTCAAGGCCGGAAAGCCTGGGCTCTCGGATCTGCTCCGTTCCGTAGAGACGGAGACCGAAAGCCTCCTTCACGATCACTCCATCGCGGAGTATGGGTACGATTCAAAAGCGTATTCTGCGGAGGCTACGGGGGTATTCTATTGGCATCTCCCGTGGAACGGAGCCGTAGAACGACTGAGCCATTCGAGCATCAACTCCTTTCCCATACTCCTAACCACAGCTCGTAGCCTGATTGAGCGATTGGTGACGCGTCATCAACAGGGCCGTCTGGATCCCTTTCTGAGCCCTCAACTCGTTTCCTTGCGCACGGGAGGCGCCGATCTTCTAGGTGTGCCTATCTCTATCCCCCAAGGCTGGGTCGCAGCCCCTATGGAGGACGCCACGCTGGCCCCGGAAGAAAAAGACACCAATAAGCTTCAACAGTCCGGCGATTTGTGGCGTCTTGGGTCAACACTCCGAGATTTAAGTCTCGAAGTGAGCTACTCTGGGACCTTCGCCCAATGGTTAAATGAACTGCTGAGCCCTACTATCCAGCATCGCTTCAAAAACGCAGATGAAGCACTTTTCGCCCTCCAGATGGTAACGAACGGACTGGCTAACGAGACCACGCCAACCCTGATCGGTGACCTGGTCCCTGAGCAAACAATCCCTGAGCTCGATACAGCACACCGCACATTGCCCAATGTCGGGTATGATGACCCTGGTTTGTCAGACCAAAAAGACCCAACTTCGGGCAAAGAGGACGAGGCCCCAACCATATGGTTAGAGAAGGACGAAATCGCCCGCCGCAAACGGGAAGTGGCCGCGGCCGCAACCCAACCCCTCGGCCCTAAAGGAACTGTCGTTGGTGTGCGTCTTCGCGAACACGGAGGTACTGCCCCAGAGCCAAATATTGAATCTCCTAACCAGGAACGCCCGCTACCAACCAGAGTCTTTGATGATCACGGCAATCGTCTCGACCAAATCCATCCCCAAGAACCAGAGAACATGGGAGCATTTGGTCCGGGGGGTACAGTAGCTGGTGATATTCCGCTATATGCCGTCGACCGGGGTCGAAGTCGGGCCAAGACACCTACCACCCCGCGCCCTTCGGAGCCTTCTTATCCCGATGTTCCGCTCATAGACGATCATCTGCCTCCCAAAAAAACCAGAAGCGTAGGAGGCACTTTGTTCGCCCTTGTCGTGTTAGCGGTAGGTGCAGGTGTGGTGGTCCAGCTTCTCAACCCCCAATCTCCCACCGAGGTCGACAACACCACCTCAAACGACCCGACCCGTGCCCACTCGCTAAGTATCCGCTCCGCCACCAGTGTAGATTCTTGGAATGATGTGCTGTTAGAGACCGTACCGAGCAACGCGGAAGTACTATCTGAAGTTGATGGTGCCCTTCTTGGTCCCTCCCCCATTCGAATGCTTGTGCCCCAGGACGTCCCCACTGTGGTGCTGATCACCGCCCCGGATCATGAACCGGTGCGGCTTGCAGTGCCCGTCAGAGGCCGGATCACCGTCCATCTCACAAGTATGAACAAGGTCGCCCCGTGTATGGTTGATGTTCAAGCCCCTGGCTCAGAACTACACGTGGTTGGCTACCCGAACATCACCTCCGAGATTCCAGGGAGAGGCCGGTACAAAATCCCCGGAGTGGTGGTCGTGCGATCCCCGGAGGGCCATGGGGCATGGATTGTACGTTGTGGTGATTTCGGCGGCCAACGTCGACATCGCTTTGTATCCCAGGCCCCCAGGGGCGAAGTTGAAATAGTTGTCAAATCCCCAAAAACCGCAACTATTCTGGTAGGGCCGAACGATATTGGTAAGGTACCTGCTCGCACTCTCAGCAAAGCGGGTATGATTAAGGTAGAAGCGCGACTGACACCCCGGAAATCCACAAACAAACCACGCTCAGTGGCTCGGTGGATTCCAGCGTTTCAGGATACAACTATCGAACTTCCTCGTCCCTCCCGTACCCCATAGTATAGCAGAAATCACTTGGGTCTTTGCTGTACCTCACTAGCGCGTCGCTCACAGCAAGCATACTTGAGTTGAGCGTCTACCGTGGAAGACCTTTAGCAGCCTGTTGATCTAGCCCTGCAGGCATCTATCGGCCGGTCTTTCCGTGAAACATCCTGACCACAAGAAGGCTCTCCTCGGTCGCGTACCGCCAGGTACGCTCGCCTCGTCGTCAGAACGTTTCAAGAAAAGCCTGGCTCGATAGCT